>DATNNK010000127.1:0-6289 GCA_035601875.1 Casimicrobiaceae bacterium
CTCAAGGCGGAGCTCAAATACATAACGATACGTACCGCCGATCGGGAGTTTCTCCTCGAGGAGTCGCTCACCCGCCTGGAAGAGGAATTCGGCCCGCGCTTCGTGCGCGTGCACCGGAATTGTCTGGTTGCGCGTGAGGCAATACGCGGCTTCGAGCGGCGGGTGAGCGCCGATGGCGACGCCCATTGGGAAGTGATGTTACGCGGCGTGACCGAAGCTCTGCCGGTGTCGCGCCGTCAGCAATTCATAGTCCGCGAGATCGGGCGCGACGCTTAAGTGGGCGCCTGCGGTGCGATAAGCCCCGGGCGCGAACCGCGCAGCTCCGGGCGCCGGGTTAAACTGCGCGTTTTTCCGGCTTCAGCCGCTTACGCTTCATGCCTCCACGCACCCTCATCTGCGGTTCGCTCGCGATCGACACCATCACGGTGTTTCCCGATCGTTTCGCGCGCCACATCCTGCCCGAGCAGACGCACGTATTGTCGGTGTCGTTTCAGATCACCGAAATGCGCCGCGAGTGGGGCGGTTGCGCGGGCAACATCGCCTATAACCTGAAGGGCCTGGGCGGCGACCCGGTGGTGATGGCGACGGTGGGCGACGACGGCGGCGCCTACGTCGAGCGCCTGTCTTCGTTCGGCATCGCGACCGACGCCGTGCGCACCGTCGCCGGGACATTTACCGCGCAGGCTTACATCATCACCGACCTCGACGACAACCAGATCACGGCGTTTCATCCGGGAGCGATGAATCAGGCACACCTGAATCATGTTTCCGATGTCGATGGAGTCACGCTCGGCATCGTCGCGCCCGACGGTCGTGACGGCATGGCCGCGCACGTGCGCGAATTCGCTGCCGCGCGCATTCCTTTTGTGTTCGATCCGGGGCAGGGACTGCCGTTATTCTCGGGCCCGGAGTTGATCGAGATGATCGATTGCGCCGATTACGTCGCGGTGAACGATTACGAAGCGCGCATGCTCGCCGAGCGCACCGGCCTGTCGGAAAAGGAAATAGCCGCGCGCGTCGATGCGATGATCGTGACGCTTGGCGCGGAGGGCTCGCGCATCCATGCCGGTGGGACGGTGTTCGAGATACCGACATTGACTCCGACCAAGCTGGTCGATCCCACCGGTTGCGGCGACGCGTACCGAGCAGGACTGCTCTACGGCATCGGGCAGGGCTGGGATTGGGACCGTACCGGGAGGCTCGCATCACTGCTCGGCTCGCTGAAGATCGCATCGCGGGGCGGCCAGAACCACACCGTCGACCGCGACGCGCTGGGGGCGATCTATCACCAGCAATATGGCCATCATCTGTGGTGAGGTGCCGCTGATCCATCGTGCCGCTGACCGCACGCCGTTAACCATCCGCGTCTATCGCTACGCGCGCGTGAGCCTGCACGTGTTTCAGGGAATCGCGACCACCGCCTTCGTGTTTCCGATGATCGGACTTGCGCGACGACAGGCGCTGATCCGCCGCTGGAGCGAGCGTCTGCTCGGGATCATGCACGTCGAGGCGCGGGTGCAGGGGCTGCCGCCCGCCGGATTGCCCGGAAACATGCTCATCGTTGCCAATCACATCTCGTGGCTGGATATTTTCGTGCTCAACACGGTGCAGCCCGCGAGATTCATCGCCAAAGCGGAGCTGAAGCGGTGGCCGCTCGTCGGTCTGCTGATCGCCGGGTGCGGGACGCTTTTCATCGAGCGCGAGCGGCGGCGCGACGCGCATCGCGTCAACGATCACGCACGCGAAGTTCTCGCCGCAGGGGACACCATCGCCATTTTTCCGGAGGGCACGACGACCGACGGCACGACGTTGCTGCCGTTTCATGGCTCGCTATTGCAACCGGTAATCGACGCACGGGGACACCTGCAGCCGATCGCCATCCGCTACCGACAGCTCGACGGCAGCCACAACGATGCACCCGCATATGTCGGCGAGACGTCGTTCATGGGCTCATTCTGGCGCGTGCTCGGGGAGCGCGCGATGGTCGTGGAAATGACGCTGGTGCCGGCGCTGGCGGCGCAAGCGCGGCATCGGCGCGAACTATCGCGCGAGGCCGAGCAGGCTATCCGTGTGGCCTTAGGCTTGAGCGACTCGGCACCTGAAACAATTCGCGATCGTCAAGCCTGATCGCGGTTAGCGTCCCGCCCCAGAGGCAGCCCGAGTCGAGCATCAGCACGTTGGGCGAGAGCATCAGATCGATCGTCGACCAATGTCCACACAGAATCGTGACACCGGCGGATTTGCGCTCGGCGTGCGAGAACCACGGCGCATAACCCTCGGGCGTGTGCTCAATTCCGCGCTTCTCGGAGAGTTGCATGGTGTCATCGGCGGTGCAAAACCGGAGTCGCGTGCAGGTGTTGACGATCACGCGAAGCCGGTCATAGCCGGTAAGCGCTGCGTCCCAGCGCGCAGGCTGATCGCCGTAGAGGTGGCGTAGAAAATCGTCGTGTCCGGGCGAGTCCAGCACGGCTTCGACTTCCGCCGACAGCATTTCGGCCGTTGCCGGCGTCCACGACGGCAGAAGACCGGCGTGAACCAGCAGCAGATCGCCGTCGCGCACGACCAGCGGACGCGTTCGCAACCAGGCAAGCAGCTCATCGCGGTCCGGAGCGTCGAGGATGCCACCGAGGGTGTCCTGCCGATGCGCGCCTCGATGTCCTGCCGCCACGGCCAGCAGGTGTAGGTCGTGGTTGCCGAGCACGGTAACGGCGGCAGGGCCGAGGCGCTTGACCGCGCGCAACACGGCAAGCGAATCCGGACCCCGATTGACGAGGTCGCCGACCAGCCATAGCAAGTCGCGCGCCGGATCGAATGCGATCACGTCCATCAGATGCTGGAATTCGGCGTGGCATCCCTGGATGTCGCCGACGACGTAGTGGCTCATGGCCGGAGCTGAACTTGGCGCGCTGTCAAGCGGCACCCATTGTTAGAATCGACATCATTCTAGTGTACTGAGTGAGAAAATCGCTCGATAGTTCACGGCCCACTCATGAATTTTCCGCTCAACGAGCCACAGCGCGCCGCGGTGCGATACCTCGATGGCCCGCTGCTCGTGCTGGCGGGCGCGGGCAGCGGCAAGACGCGAGTGATCACAGCCAAGATCGCGCATTTGATCGATCGCGGCTTCGATCCTGCGCATATCGCGGCGATCACTTTCACCAACAAGGCCGCACGCGAAATGCGAGAGCGTGCCTTGCGGCTCCTGCCGAAGCGCGACGGCGCCGGAGCGATCATCTGCACTTTTCACTCACTCGGCTTGAGGATCCTGCGCACCGAGGCCGCGGCCCTGGGACTCGCGACCCGCTTTTCCATTCTCGATCCGGGCGACATCGAGGCGATTGTCTCGGAGCTGCTGGCGACCTCCGATCGGGCGCGCGCGCGCGCCGCGCAGTGGCGAATCAGTGCCTGGAAAAACTCGCTGGTCACGCCCGCTGAAGCGCTCAGCGCGGCGTCGAACGATGCCGAGCTTGCCGCCGCGCGCGCCTATCAGAGCTATGACCAGACGCTGCGCTCCTATCAGGCGGTGGACTTCGACGATCTGATCGCCATGCCGCTCGCAGCGCTCGAACGCGACGCCGCCGCCGCCGGACGATGGCGCGACCGGCTTTCCTATCTTCTGATCGATGAGTACCAGGACACCAACCCGGTCCAGTATCGCTTGCTCAAGATGCTGGCAGGCACACGCGCGGCATTTACCGCCGTGGGCGACGACGATCAGGCAATCTACGGCTGGCGCGGCGCGACGATCGAGAACCTGGAGCAGTTGCCACGCGACTTCGATTCGCTCAAGGTCATCAAGCTCGAGCAGAATTATCGGTCCGAGGTCCGCATACTGCGCTCGGCAAACGCGCTGATCGCAAACAATGCCAAGCTTTACGATAAGAAATTGTGGAGCGAGCGGGGTTTGGGCGACTTCATTCGCGTCGTGCCCGCGGCGGACGAGGAGGCCGAGGCCGAGGGCGTCGCGCGCCGCCTGCTCGCGCAGAAGTTCGAGCAGCGGAGCAGGTTCTCGGACTTCGCCGTCCTGTATCGAGGCAACCATCAGGGGCGCGCGTTCGAGCGCGCGCTATCGGCGCAAAACGTGCCTTATCTCATCAGCGGGGGCCAGTCGTGGTTCGAGCGCACCGAGATCAAGGACCTCGTGTCGTACCTGCGCCTGATCGCCAACGACGATGACGATCCGGCTTTCGTACGCGCAGTGACGACGCCCAGGCGCGGTATCGGCGCGCAAACGCTCGACAAGCTCGGCGCCGCTGCCAAGGCACACGGTGGGAGCCTGTTCGCGGCAATCTACGTCGATTCGCCATCGCTCGATCTGGCGCCACGGCAGCACGGCGCGCTGCTCGAGTTTGGCACATTGATCAACGGATTGAAGCACCGAAGCGGGCGCGAAGCCGCGGGCACGCTGCTCTCAGATCTTGTCTCGGCCATCGGTTATGAAAGTTATCTCTTCGATACGTTCGACAAGGCACAGGCGCAGTCACGCTCGGAAAGCGTGCGCGATTTCGTCGGCTGGCTGTCGACCAAAGGCGAGGCCGATGGAAAGAATCTGCTCGAGCTGACGCAGATGGTTGCGCTGATCACCATGCTGGAAGGTCAGGAGGGCAACGCGCCCGATGCAGTCCGTTTGTCGACCTTGCACGCGGCCAAAGGCCTCGAATTCCGCCACGTGTTCATGGTCGGCGTCGAGGAAGGCATTCTGCCGCACCGCGAGTCGGTCGCTTCGGGCAGCGTCGAGGAGGAGCGGCGCCTGATGTACGTCGGCATGACGCGTGCGCAGCGGAGCCTGCAGTTATCGTGGTGCCGGCGGCGCAAACGCGCGGGCGAATGGCACGATGCCGAGCCGTCACGTTTTATCGCGGAGTTGACCCAAGAGGATTTACGCCACGCCGACGTGCCCGCCGATCCGGAGGAGGTCGCGCGGGAAAAAGAAGCAGGAAACGCGCGCTTGAAGAGTCTGCGCGCGATGCTGGCGCGCTGAACCTCCTATTGTTGTGTTGGACTCGGCTATTTTTTCAGGGTGAGTATCCAGCTCACTAGAGTCTTGATGTCGGCGTCGGCCACCTGTGGGTTGGGCGGCATCGGCACCGGGCCCCAAACGCCGGCACCGCCCGTCTTGACCTTCTGACTCAACTTGGCCAACGCTCCGGCATCGCCTTTGTACTTCGCGGCGACGTCCTGATACGCGGGACCGACGATCTTCTTGTCGACGGCGTGGCACGCGCCGCAGCCGTCCTTTTGCATCAGGGCTTGGCCCGCGGCCATATCGAGCGGCCCGCTCGCGCTTGCAGTTGCGCTCGGTGCCCCGCCGGTCGTGGCGGCCGGCGTCACGCCGGTGGCGCTTGCACTGGCTGCCGCGGGTGTTGCGGAAGATGAGGGGGCCGGAACTGCTGCAGCCGGCGCTGCCGTCGCCGTCGCGGCGGGCGGCGATGGCGATGCGGTGGCGGAGGGTGCAGCAGGCTCCTTGAAATTCGCGCCCGATCGGTTGGCCATGTAAACCACCGCGCGCTGCACTTCGACATCGGTAAGATCGGGGTTGCCGCCTTTGGGAGGCATGACCTTGCCGGATTCCTGAATACCATTGACGGCGCGCTGCGCGAGGGTCTCGTAGCCCTTCTTGATGGGGGCAGCCCATTGAGCCTTGTCGCCGACCTTGGGTGCGCCGGCGATCCCCGGCTCGTGACAGGTCTTGCACACCGATTGAAAGACCCGCTCGCCGGTAAGATTGCCTTTCGGGCTGCTCGCATCCGCCATCGTGACCTCGCCGAAGGGCTTGATGCGCGACAGGAGTTGACTTTGGGCTTCCGCGTTTCCAGGCGGTTTCATGTCGGTGACAAGTTGCGAAAGCGATACGATCAAAGCGATTGGTATCGCGAAGCCGAGCACAACGGCAATGATCAGCTGCTTGTGCGTCTTGATGAATGTGGATTGGCCGTCGCTCATTTCGAAATCCGTCGGGCGCGTCCGAAGGGTGGCATCGCGAAGCGCGCATTATAGCCCGGGCATATTGGCCCCGGACTGCAACGCCGCGGTCGAATGGACTGTAGCGTAAGCGGTGCGTAAAATGCACCGCAGGCGCCCGTAGCTCAGTTGGATAGAGTGTTGGTTTCCGAAGCCAAAGGTCACAGGTTCGACTCCTGTCGGGCGCGCCAACGTCTTCTACCATTTCCTCGCAAGCAATTGCTCACCGACTTTCCGTTGTGACCAAGCGGTGACCATTTCTGTGACCGCGGCTGTTGCAACGGTTGCTTCCACTCTGATCTTGCCGGTCTAGTTCGACCCTTGGCTT
>DATNNK010000128.1:0-5799 GCA_035601875.1 Casimicrobiaceae bacterium
CCGCGGCTACGGCAAAGCTCGCCGATCGCCGGAATGTCCTGAATCACACCGATCTCGTTGTTGACGTACATCACCGAGACCAGAATCGTATCGGGTCGCAGTGCCGCCTTGAGTTTCTCCAGGTCGAGCAGGCCATCGGGCTCGACGTCGAGATAGGTCACTTCGAAGCCCTCGCGCTCGAGGTCGCGCATGGTGTCGAGCGTCGCCTTGTGCTCGGTCCTGACCGTGACGAGGTGCTTGCCCTTGTCCTTGTAGAAATGCGCCGCGCCCTTGAGCGCGAGGTTGATCGCCTCGGTCGCGCCCGATGTCCAGACGAGCTCCCTCGGGTCGCAATTCACCAGCCGCGCGACTTCCCCGCGCGCCTCTTCGACGGCTTTCTCGGTTTCCCAGCCGAACGAGTGCGAGCGCGAAGCCGGATTGCCGAAATGCTCGGTCAGATACGGAATCATCTTGGCCGCCACGCGAGGATCGACCGGTGTCGTCGCCGAATAATCGAGATAAATGGGTTTTTTCATCGCTTTGTATCGCTTTAGGACATGGTGGCGGGTTCGCGTTTCTTGCCCGGCAGAGAATGGTGAACGTGCAGGACATTGACTTCGGGCCGCTCCTGCTGCCGAACCAGCTCTTCCAGCGTCACCGAGCGCAGATAGGCAAATATGTGGGTATTGAGCCCCGCCCACAACTCGTGGGTCATGCACCGCCTGTCGTCGAGACAGTTCTCCTTGCCGCCGCATTTCGTGGCATCGATGGGTTCGTCGACGGCCAGAATCACGTCGGCGACCGACACCGCCCCGGCGGGACGCGCCAGCCGGTAGCCACCACCCGGCCCTCGGACGCTGGCCACAAGGCCGTGCCGGCGCAGCTTGCCGAACAACTGTTCCAGGTACGACAGCGATATCTTTTGCCGTTCGGAGACCCCGGCAAGCGTCACCGGAGCGTCGGTCGCGTGCATCGCGACGTCGATCATCGCGGTCACCGCAAAGCGTCCCTTAGTCGTCAGTCTCATGATGTTAGGCCGGTTGCCTGATGCTTTTTACCCACCGCTAGGATTCTATAATTCCCTAGTGTTTTAGTCAACTAAAAGCCCGAGGAGTTCACTCAAGCATTTTGTTGATCTGGGTCGGGTCGAAGCGCTCCGCCGTCGCCTTGGCATCGCCGCAATCGACCCCTTCGGTCTGGAGCCGGTCGATCAGCATTTGCAGCCTGCCGTCGGTCGAAGCGGCATGGTCGAGCAGTGAATGGATCGCTTGGACGATCGGGTCGTTCATATCGGCACTAATGGCATAGGCCGAGAACCCGATTTTCGCCGCCTGTGCCTCACGCCGCGCCGCGTCCTCACCGGTCACGATGCGCGCCGGGATGCCCACCGCGGTCGCCCCGGCGGGCACATTCCTGACCACGACCGCGTTCGACCCGACCTTGGCGTGATCGCCGACCAGAATGGGTCCGAGCACCTTGGCGCCGGCGCCGAGCACCACGCCCCGTCCCAGCGTCGGGTGGCGTTTACCGGCATTCCACGAGGTGCCGCCGAGAGTCACCCCATGATAGAGCGTGCAGTCGTCGCCGATTTCGGCGGTTTCGCCGATCACCACGCCCATGCCGTGGTCGATGAATACGCGGCGTCCGATGGTCGCCCCGGGATGGATCTCGATTCCCGTCAGCCAGCGACCCCAGTGCGACAACCAGCGGCCCAGCCATCGCGCCCCATTGGTCCACAGAGGGTGCGCCACCGTTCGGTGCCAAACGAGCGCATGCAGGCCCGGGTAGCAGGTCAGAACCTCCCAGGTCGTGCGTGCCGCCGGGTCGCGCTCGAATACGACCGCGATGTCTTCGCGTAAGCGGGGAAACATGCTGCTATTCTGACATTTCCGACAGAATCACTCAAGTATTGTCCGCGAAGTCCCGCGCGGAGATCCCCCGCTCGCCTGTCTCGAATCGGCGATCGGGCCTAGGACGACCACTGTTTGCGGAATCCGGGCGCCCGAAGTCGGCAATCTCGGTCATTTCCGCCAGCCGTTTTGTACCCTTTCCTCGATGCGGGCGAGGATGCCACGCAGAATGTTGACCTCCTCTTTTTCCAGGCGTGCCCGTGAGAAAAGCCGGCGCAGCCGCGGCAGCAACCGCTTTGGCTGCGCAGGGCGCAGGAAATCGATGGCGATCAATGCCCGCTCTCCTTGCTCAAAAAGCCGCTCGATCTGTTCCTGCGTCGCCGGTGCGAACGCCGGGGCGGTCCATACGGTGCCGCCCTGGGCGGCAACGCGCAACTCATAGGCGGCCACCTGCACCGCGGCAGCAAGGTTGAGCGACCCGAAATCAGGCACTGCGGGGATCGTCGCGACAACCTGGCAGCGCGACAGCTCCGCATTCGAAAGACCCGACATTTCGGTTCCGAACACCAGCGCCACATCTCCGGCGACCGCGTAACGCAACGCTTCCTGCATTGCGGCGCGAACCGGAAGGACCGTGCCCGCAAACTCGCGCGGCCGCGCGGAAAACCCGATCGCCAGGCACGCTCCCGCAAGCGCTTCATCGAGCGAGGCGGCGACGCACGCCGCGTTCAGAATTGCGCCAGCGCCTGCGGCCATCGCATCGGCGTCGGCGTCGGGAAAGCGCTGTGGCGTTACCAGCACCAGCCGCGACAGGCCCATCGTCTGCATCGCGCGCGCGCTTGCGCCGATGTTTCCGGGATGGCTGGTCGCGCATAGCACGACGCGGATCCGGTCAAGCGGCGAGGCCATGGCACACATCAAGTGCGGATCGAATGCGGGTAGAATGCGCGGCTCTGAACTTCTTGGCGCGGCCTTGTGGACGTGTCAGCCGGCGCACTTCATCATGCATCCCATGCTTTCTACCGCGGTCAAGGCCGCGCGGCGCGCCGGCAGCATCATCAACCGCGGTGCCCGCGATCTTGATCGTCTGACCATTACGACCAAGGGACCGAAAGATTTCGTCAGCGAAGTCGATCGCGCTGCCGAGGCTGCGATCGTCGAAACCCTGCTCGCCACCTATCCGGACCACGCGATTTTAGCAGAGGAAGGGACCGCCAAAGATGCCAACGCCGACGCCGAATATCTGTGGATCATCGATCCGCTCGATGGCACCACCAACTTTCTGCACGGCTTTCCGCAGTACTGCGTTTCGATTGCCGTGCGCCACAAGGGGCAGGTGACGCAAGGCGTCGTTTACGATCCGGTGCGCAACGACCTCTTCACCGCGACACGAGGCCGCGGCGCCTTTTTGAACGATCATCGGATGCGCGTCTCGCGCCGCCAGCACTTGAAGGATTGCCTGATCGGCACCGGGTTTCCCTATCGCGACGGCAGCGATCTCGAAGCTTACGTCGCGATGATGCGCGCGATGATGTCGGCGACCACAGGGATTCGCCGTCCCGGTGCGGCCGCGCTCGACCTCGCTTATGTCGCCGCGGGCTATTACGATGGCTTTTGGGAAATCGGCCTCAACCCATGGGACGTGGCCGCAGGCAGTCTGCTGATTACGGAGGCCGGCGGGCTGGTTGGCGATCTGGAAGGCGAAAATCAGTATTTGTTCGGTGGGGAGGTCATTGCCGCGAATCCGCGGGTTTTTGCGCAAATAGTGAACCTGCTCGCCCCCTATCGGGCGGCACTGGCATCGCGTACGGCATCGGCGAAAAAGTAACAGTTTGTGACCCATGCGAAGCGTGCCTTGCGCGATTGGGGCTTCAGTCCGCGATTAAAGCCATCGCCGGGATCGATTTTCCTGCCGTGAACGCATGACAATCCCATTGTCATTGTGTAGCATGGCCGCAGACCCCCGACGCGGCGAAGCGAGGCGCCGCGGCGGGGCGTCTCTTGTGGAGCTTCCCATGCTGCGGAAAATCTTTCGATGGCTGGTCGTTGTGCTGGTCCTTGGCGCCTTTGCGCCTGGCGCTTATGCCGAGACCGTTTCGCGCATCAGGCTGATGCTGCATCCCTACGCGGCTGCGCCGGGTCAGCTTCCGACGCTCGCCAATGCACGCCTGCAGACCCTCGCCGGCTTGCCCCTCACGCTCGCCGGCACGACTCGCACCGGCGGTCTCGAATTCACGCTCGCCCAGCCGCTCGACGCAGATGCCGCGGCCGCGCTTGTGCAACGCCTGCGTAATGATCGCAGCGTGCTTTGGGCAGAGACCATCACCACCGGCTCGGGCGCCAAATCACAGGCCGTCACCGCCAATGCCAGAGCGCCAACGGGGACCAAGCTCATGGTCAGGGTCGCCGGTACCGCGTCACCCGACTGGGCGGCCTTGCTGCCGCGGTGGAATTCGCTGATTGGGGCAGACATCAGCGTCGACCATCAAATCGGCGACGTGTGGGTGCTGAAGCTCGCTGCTCCAGTTCCCGACGCCGATCTCGCAAATATGGCCTCGCAGCTGGAAACCGATGCGGCGGTCCAATATGCGGACCCGGTCCGCCGCGTCCGCGCCCAGCGTGTTCCCAACGACCCGTTTTTCGACAGGCAATGGGCGCTGACCGATCCCGTCGGCGGAATCAACGCCCCCGCGGCGTGGGATCTGCAAATCGGAAGCGCCGGCGTGACGGTTGCCGTGCTCGACACCGGCGTCACGCAGCATCCGGAGCTTGCGGGCCGCGTCCTGCCTGGCTACAACTTCATCAGCGATCCCAGCATGGCCAACGATGGCGGTGGACGCGACAACGACCCTTCGGATCCAGGAGACAACACCAGTGACAATGAGTGCGGCCCCGGCGTGCCCGGCGCGCCGAGCTCCTGGCATGGCACTTTCACTAGCGGTTTGATCGCCGCCAACACCGACAATGGCGTCGGCATCGCCGGCGTGAATTGGAATGCGAAGATCCTGCCGGTGCGGGTCCTCGGCCGCTGCGGCGGAACCTTCGACGACATCGCGGCAGCCATCCTCTGGGCAGTGGGCGTACCCGTCGCTGGCGCGCCGCTGAACCCGAATCCGGCGCGCGTGATCAACCTGAGCCTCGGCGGCCAGTCCTCGTGTCCGCAGGCAATACAGGATGCCATCAACGTCGCCCTCGCGCAGGGTGTCGTGGTCTCCATCGCCGCGGGTAATAGTTCCATCAACGTGTCGCTGTTCGCACCGGCGAACTGTGCGGGTGTCATCACCGTCGGTGCCAGCACGCGGCAAGGCGATCGCGCCACCTATTCGAACTTCGGCATCCGCGTCGACGTGTCGGCGCCCGGCGGCGACGGCAACCAGGCCGATTGGATCCTTTCGCTTTCCAACGACGGCACCAGCGGTCCGCGCGGACCCGCCTACGCGATCGGTATCGGCACCAGCTTCGCGGCGCCGCACGTTGCCGGAGTCGCCTCGCTGATGCTTGCCCGAAACGCAAACCTGACGCCCGGGCAAGTGCTCGGCATCATCTCGGGCACAGCGCGAACGTTCAACGAGGCAGGTTCGTGCGTGAGGGGCCCGGCATGCGGCGGCGGTCTCCTCGACGCCAAGTCCGCGTTACTGGGTACGGTATCCAGTTCGAGCCTGGCGCCTCCGGGCACGGTGGCCGTGATTGAGTATTACCGCGCCGCCAAGGACCACTATTTCATGACTGCGAACGCGGCTGAAATCGCGTTCATCGACACCTATCTGCCTGGTTTTCAGCGCACCGGGGAGGTCTTTTTCGCCTGGATCGACCCGGCGCTCGCGCCGGCGAATGCGCAGCCGGTGTGCCGCTTTTACAGCCCCTTGCCGCTGATCGATTCGCATTTCTATACCGCCAGCGCCAGCGAATGCCTTTTCGTGCAAATGCGCTGGCCGGGGACGTGGGTGCTGGAGAACGGCGCGGCGTTCTA
>DATNNK010000129.1:0-3232 GCA_035601875.1 Casimicrobiaceae bacterium
CAGGCCGAAATGCGCGACCATCTTTTTCAGCTCCTCGATCCCCTTCGTACACGCGGCAACCTGCGCCCGAAGGTCGGCCAGATTCTGGTCGATGTTGCGCGATGGATATCTGCCCGAAGCGAGGAGCGCTCGCATCTCTTGGTCGAGAAAGTGGCCTTGGGCAACTAACTGGACGTTGTCGAGCAGCACGCCTTCCTCCTCGACGTACGTCGAGTCGGGTGGCATCGAGCCCGGCGTCGTGCCTCCGATGTCCGCGTGATGGCCCCGGGACGCGACATAGAACTCAGGTGCCACGGCGTCGAGGAACACCGGTGCGATCACCGTCACGTCGGGTAGGTGCGTCCCACCGTTGTACGGGGCGTTCAGCACGAACACGTCGCCGGCCTGCATCGTGGCCCCTCGACGGTCGATGATGGTCTTGACGCTCTCGCCCATCGATCCCAGGTGCACCGGCATGTGCGGCGCATTGGCAATGAGATGTCCCTGGGCGTCGAACAGCGCGCAGGAGAAATCCAGGCGCTCCTTGATATTGACCGAGTACGCGGTGTTGGCGAGCGTGACACCCATCTGCTCGGCGATCGCCATGAACAGATTGTTGAAGACCTCGAGCAGCACCGGGTCCGCGGTGGTGCCGATCGCATGCGTGCGCTCGATGGCGACCACGCGTTGCAGCGTCAAATGATCGCGCGCCGTGACCGTCGCCTCCCACCCCGGCTCGATCACCGTCGTCGCGTTCTTTTCGGCGATCACTGCCGGGCCCGTGATGATGTCGCCCGGACGCAGGTGCTCCCGCGTGAACACCGGCGCGGCGTGCCATGCGCCGGCCATATAGACGCGACCGCTCTTGAACGGCGCCAGCGCACCGTCGCGAAGAACGAACGACGGCGCCGCCTCCACCACGGTCGCGGCGGCGCCGATCGCCTCGACTGCAGCCGCCTCGATCACCATCGGTTTGCCCGGCATCAGAAATCCGTACTGCACCCGGTAACGCCGCTCGAAATCGGTGACGATGGCGGCAATCGTCCCATCGTTGATCGTGTGCGGCGCGTGGTTCATCGGCTCGATAGATGATTGGAGATCAAGTGGGAGAACCAAGGGGATCTCCAGCGTGGTGTCGGTGCCGTCGTACTTGAGATGCAGCGTGCACTTGATCTGGATGCGATCGGCGCTTATGCCCTGCGCTTCGACCTCGGCCCGCGCAAGACTGGCAAGCTCGGCGAAGACAGGCCGCGCCGCCTCCAGCGATGCGGTCGTAAGCTGCGTCTCGACGGCTTTCTGGCGCATCGCCCGCACGTCGGCAAGTCCCATGCCGTAGGCGGAGAGCACGCCGGCCAGCGGATGAATGAAAACGCGCGTCATGCCCAGAGCGTCGGCCACCAGGCAGGCATGTTGACCGCCCGCGCCGCCGAAACAGCACAGCGTATATTCGGTGACGTCGTAGCCTCGCTCGACCGAAATATGCTTGATCGCATTGGCCATGTTTTCCACCGCGACCCGGAGAAAGCCTTCGGCGATTTGCGGCGGCGTGCGCACGCGGCCGCTGTCTGCCGCGACCTTTGCCGCGAGATCGACAAACTTGGCGCGCACGATTTCCCCGTCGAGCGGCAAGTTGCCGGCGGAACCGAAGACCTGTGGAAACAGCGCCGGGTCGATCTTGCCGAGCATCACGTTGCAGTCGGTGACGGTTAAGGGGCCGCCGCGGCGATAGCATGCGGGACCGGGATTGGCCCCCGCCGACGCCGGCCCGACTCGGAAACGTGCGCCGTCGAAGGTGCAGATCGAGCCGCCGCCCGCAGCGACGGTATGGATCTTCATCATCGGCGCGCGTAAGCGCACGCCGGCGACCTCGGTGACAAAAGCGCGCTCGTACTCCCCGGCGTAGTGCGTGACATCGGTCGATGTGCCGCCCATATCGAAGCCGATGATTTTGTCGAACCCGGCAAGGCGCGAGACCTCGACCGCGCCGACGATGCCACCGGCGGGCCCCGACAGAATGGCGTCCTTGCCCTGAAAGCGATGGGCGTCGGTCAGCCCGCCGGACGACTGCATGAACTGTAAGCTCACGCCTGGCAGATCGGCTTCCACCTGAGCGACGTAACGTCGCAGGATGGGAGAAAGGTAGGCGTCGACGACAGTCGTGTCACCGCGCGAGACGAGCTTCATCAGCGGGCTTACTTCATGGCTGACCGATATTTGTATGAATCCGATGTCCCGCGCAAGCTCGGCAAGCCTCGCCTCGTGCTTGGGGTAGCGATAGCCGTGCAGCAGCACGATGGCGCAGGCGCGAACACCGTCGTCAAACGCAGCGCGCAGCGATTTTTCGGCAACGGCGAGATCGAGCGCGCGCACCGTCTCGCCATGCGCGCCGAGGCGCTCGTCGACCTCGATCACCCGCTCGTAGAGCATCGTCGGCAGCTCGATCCTGCGCACGAAAAGCTTGGGCCGGTTTTGGTAGGCTATGCGCAGTGCGTCGCCGAAGCCGCGCGTGATCGCCAGCACCGTGCGCTCGCCGGTCCGCTCCAGCAACGCGTTGGTCGCGACCGTGGTGCCCATCTTGACCGTCTCGATGGTGCCTTTCGCGATCGGTGCCCCCGGCGCGACACCGAGGAGCTCGCGGATCCCGTGAACCGCGGCATCGCGGTAGCGCTCCGGATTTTCGGACAGCAGCTTGTGCGTCGACAGCGTTCCGTCGGGACGCCGCGCGACGATATCGGTGAACGTTCCGCCGCGGTCGATCCAGAACTGCCAGCGGGAGTGCGTGGGTTCGGTCATCGTTGGCGAGTTCGATAGATGCCGAAGACCCTTGACGCCTCTGGCAAAATGATCGCGGTGTGTGCGCTGCGTTAAAACTTCTCTTCGGGTTTCATTGTGAAAGCGAGGAGCGCGCCGACCAGCATGAGCGCCATCGAGCCGATGAACGGCCAATCCCAGTTGCCCGTAACGTCGATGATCCACCCACCGACCACCGGGCTGATGATTGCAGCCAAGGCCGAACCACTATTCATGATGCCGCTCGCGGTACCGGAATATTTTGGAGCGATGTCCATTGGAATGGCCCACATTGGGCCGATCGTCATTTCCGCGAAAAAGAATCCCAGGCTCAGGCAGATCGCTGCGACCGTTGAGTCGTGCACAAAAAGGATCGGCAAGAGCGAGCCCAGCGTGGCGAGATTGCACACGACGACCATGAGGCTACGAGCCTTGATCAGGCTTCCGGTGCGGATGAGCAACC
>DATNNK010000130.1:0-2124 GCA_035601875.1 Casimicrobiaceae bacterium
GATCAGCGTTGCCGGGAGCGACGCCGAAACGCTGCGCGGCTTGCTGGTGCCGCCGACGGTGCGCGGCACGCTGCAAGGCCGCGCACTGGAGGAAGTGCTGTTCATCCGCGACGAGAGCGCCAACCTGTGCTGGGCGTTGGAGCGCGCGGTGCAACCGGCGAGCGGCGACCCCCGCAATCGCACCGACGAACCACGCCCGACGCTGCACTCGAACGCGCAGCGCGGAGGCACCGACCTGCGCTATTTGCTGGCGACCGTCATTCCCGACTACTGGATCCCTCTCCTGCCCGTGCCATCGCCCGCCGGCACAGGCGGATTTTTTCTGCGCAAAGGGTCGCTTGGCGATGCCGATGCGGCGCTGGGTCAATTGCTTGCCCCGCGGCCCTACGATCTCAAGGAGGAAGAGGTGCCGCGCGAAGGCGTGCGGGTGCGGCGCGTGGCGGAACTGGCGCGCTCGGTCGATGGGACTACGCTGCGCTGGGTCGCGCGCCGAGTCAGCGTCGGCCGCGGCGAAGGTGCGAGCGGGCTCGCCTACGACAACGCCATCCGCAGCGGCCCGCCGGTCTGAACGGTCTTGACGCCACACCAGCAATGAAGACGGGCCGTGGCGATGGTGCAGCGCGCCGTCCCGGGCCTAAGTGGATCGAACGCGCGTCGTGACAAACGTGGGATCGACGGTCCAGCGACCCTCCAAGCGGACGAGTCGCGCGATCTCCAAGGCCGGAGGCAAGACGTCTCGCACGATTGCGATGGCGCAAGCCTCCTCGATGCAGCCGACGTCCGGGGTGCCCGGCGAGGGCACCGCGCAAGGATGGTCCCAATAGCGAAGCGTTACGTACGTCACGTCGCCGTCGGCCGGCAGTGCCAGTCGTACGCACTCGGATACCGCTATCTCCTCTCCGTAGCGATCGATCGCATAGCCGGGTTCGACGACGATGCAATCGCCGTCCGAGCCAGCGATCGCGTTGACTTGCACCTCGAGGCCGCACACGATCCCGGATCCGTGCAGCTTGCGGTTGTGGCGCCGATGCTTTTCGCGGAGGTAATCCTGCTCGGACTGGAGCGTTGCGGCGTCGAGGAGGCGTCCGACGAAGTAGCTCGGCCGCTTCAAGGGTTCGCGCTCGGTGGCGCAACCGTCGGCGAGTGCCACCGCGTCCGCCGCCGCGTTCAGCACCGCCTTTCGACGTCTCTCGGAATAGCCACCCGATCGAAAGAGCAAGCCCTCGGCGACCCACGCGAAGAGTTCGATCAGCGTGATACCGGGATCAGCGTCGTTGGAGCGCGTCCAGTCTGGCTGCGTTCGCTCGACGATCGATTCGATCGCCGCGACCAGAGCTCGTGCCGTCTCGATGTCGATGGTCGACGTGGAAACGCCAGGTATTGGCTTGACCCCGAAGTCGGATTCTTCGAGATAAACGCCCGAGGCAAGATATTCCGGCATTCGAGGCTCCTCGGTGGCTTCGGCCACGGTTGCGTTGTGGATCGTCGCCGAAGCGACGGCGTAGACTTTGCGATAAACGATGATCGATCTGAATTGCTCGCCGAAATTGCCCCGAGGCAAAGCGCGCGCTTGCAAATCGCGCGGCGTTTTTCATGCCGCGCGGCAGGGTCGCTCGCTCCAAGCAACCGACATTTGAAAAGAGAGGTCGAAGAGTGATGAGATACGTCATTGAAGAGGACGTGCCCCGCCGCTAACGGGACTGTTCATCTTTCCGACAATGCGTGGCTGATTGGATTCAAACAGTTACGCCTCAGACCTCAGATGTGTTGCGAAAAAGTGGCGCACATCCCGATCTTGGTTTCCAATACCTGTCTGGCCCGCCTTAAAGACGCTCCCTCATCCATCGGTTGGGAGTTTGCCATGCGCAGATCCTTCTGTCCGCGGCTCTCTGAAGCCCAGTATCTGCTGCCGCTCCTTCGCAGCCACCTCGTTGCCGCGGCTTTCCGCTATCCGCTACCGGCTGGGTTGGCGCTGGACTTGTTGCCTATTGTCGACGATGGGCTGTTTGGCTACGAACTCATCCCTGATCGTAATACGCACAGCTACGTAACCATCGGCTGCAATGCGCAGGGCGAGCCAATGTTGCGCAAGACTTCGTACGGTGTCGGCGCCCCGAACACCTT
>DATNNK010000131.1:0-10854 GCA_035601875.1 Casimicrobiaceae bacterium
GTTCAAGGCGATCCTGATCAAGCTGGCCTATTCCTGGGCGCCGATCGACGCCGTCACGCTGCTCGCGTTGCGCATGATTTATTCGGTGCCGTTTTTCGCGCTCATGGCGTGGTGGGCGAGCAAGTCGTCGGACGCCGGACCGATGCGGCGCCCCGATTGGCTGGCCATCCTGTGGCTGGGCTTCATCGGCTATTACCTCGCGAGCCTCCTCGACTTCATGGGCCTGCAATACATCACCGCGTCGCTCGAGCGGCTGGTGCTGTTCCTCTATCCGACGATGGTGGTGCTGCTTTCGGTGGCACTGTTCAGGACACGCGTTTGCGGCAGAATATGGATAGCACTTTTGCTTTCCTACGCCGGCATACTGCTCGTCTTCGAGCACGATCTTCTTGTCACCAGCGACACCCATGGTTTCTGGCTCGGCGGAGCGCTGGTGTTCGCCGGCGCGTTCTGCTACGCGCTCTATCTGGTCGGCGCGGGACCGGTTATCGCACGCCTGGGAAGTCTGCGTTTCATTGCCTGGGCGATGCTGACATCGGCGGTGTTCGTCATGGTTCAGTTCCTGCTGACCCGGCCGCTTGCCGCGCTGGCCGCGCCGGCGTCAATCCAAGTGCTGTCGCTGGTGATGGCGCTGTTCTCGACGGTATTGCCGACCTTCCTTGTGGCGGAGGCGATCAAGCGCATCGGCGCCAACCGTACCTCGCTTATCGGCTCGCTCGGACCGGTGTTTACGATCTGGCTAGGCTGGTGGATCCTCGGCGAAGCCGTGCACTGGATCCAGCTTCTCGGCGCGGCGCTGGTGCTGAGCGGGGTCACGCTGGTGACCATGAAGCCGGCCGAGCGTCCATCGCCTTAGCTTATAATTATTGGTTCGCCAGTCGGACACAGCTTCCCCCGTGTCAAACGTTGCAGGAGAACTCCATGGCCCCCGACACTTCCGAACGCCGTCCGCCGCTTCCCCTCAAGGACGCGGCCCTGCTCAGACACCAATGCTACATCGACGGTCGCTGGTGCGATGCCGACTCGGGCGAGACGTTCGACATCGTCAACCCTGCAACCGCGGCAAAAATCGGGACCGGGCCGATGATGGGCGCGGCGGAGACCGCGCGCGCCATCGAGGCGGCGGACCGGGCGTGGCCGGCGTGGCGCGACAAGACGGCCAAGGAGCGCTCGGCGATCATACGCAAATGGTCCGAGCTTCAACTCGTGCACGCGGACGATCTCGCGCTCATCCTGACCAGCGAGCAGGGCAAGCCGCTGACCGAGTCCAAGGGTGAAATCACCATCGGCGCCGGATATTGCGAATGGTTCGCGGAGGAAGCGAAGCGGGTCTACGGTGACGTCATCCCGACAATCGGCAACGACCGCCGCCTGGTGGTGATCAAGCAAGCGATCGGCGTCTGTGCGGCGATCACACCGTGGAACTTTCCGTCGTCGATGATCACCCGCAAGGTCGCGCCTGCGCTTGCGGCCGGCTGCACGGTGGTGATCAAGCCGGCGCTGGTGACGCCGCTTTCGGCGCTGGCGCTGGCCGAGCTTGCCGCGCGCGCGGGCTTTCCGCCCGGCGTCCTCAACGTGATCACCGGCAAGTCGTCGGCGATCGGTGGTGAGATGACATCGAATCCCACTGTTCGCAAGCTCTCCTTCACGGGCTCGACCGAAGTCGGCCGGGTGCTCATGAAACAGGTCGCCTCCACGGTCAAGAAGATCTCGCTCGAGCTTGGGGGCAACGCGCCCTTTATTGTCTTCGACGACGCCGACCTCGACGCCGCGGCCGAGGGTGCGATCATTTCCAAGTACCGCAACACGGGGCAGACCTGCGTCTGCGCCAACCGCCTGTTCGTGCATGACAAGGTCTATGACGCGTTTGTGGCGAAGCTTTCCGAGCGCGTGCGAGCGCTCAAGGTCGGTTCGGGCATCGAAGCCGGCGTTACGCAGGGACCGTTGATCAATCGCGAAGCGCTGGAAAAGGTCGAGGAGCACGTCGCTGATGCCACTGCGCGTGGGGCGAAGGTGTCGGTCGGCGGCAAGCGTCACGCGCTGGGCGGGACCTTCTACGAACCGACCGTGCTCACCGGCGTGACCGCCGACATGAAAATTTTCAGCGAAGAGACGTTCGGCCCGGTCGCGCCCTTGTTCCGCTTCAAGACCGACGAAGAAGTGATCGAGCTCGCCAATCGCACGGAGTTCGGCCTCGCATCGTACTTTTACTCGCGCGACATCGGCCGTATCTGGCGCGTTGCCGAAGCCCTCGAATACGGCATGGTCGGAGTGAACACGGGGCTCATCACCACCGAGGTGGCGCCCTTCGGCGGCGTCAAGCAATCAGGCATGGGGCGCGAGGGATCGAAGTACGGCATCGAAGAATATGTCGAGGTGAAATATATCTGCATGGGCGGGATCTGACGATCATGCCCGCACGAAGCACGCCGAGCCGCAGCTTCGGCTGAGCTGCCGATGGAGGCTTGCAGCTCGCTGTCCTGCGCGTGGAGCTGGCTGGGCTCCAACGCTTCCAGCGTCATCGCGCTCTCCGCCCTCGCGACTGCCCTTGCCGCCGCTCTGTATGTCGCGCGCCAGTCAGCTCTCGCAAGAAAGCACGATCGGCTGTCGGCTGCCCCCATGCTCGACATACCGTTCAGCTATACCGTGCAAGCGACGCACCGGGAGCGTCCGCAACTGCATCGTCACGTCGTTTTGGCGCTGGCCAACAATGGGGGATCGGCGATCATCAAGAGATACGAAGTCTATGTCGATGGAAAGCTCGTTCCGGTCATGTCGCGAACCGAGCTCGAGGGCGCCGTGCTGGCCGCGCTCGGGCTCAATAAATCGCAGATGTCCAAGATAAGTTTTTTCGCGTACCAGGGGGACCACATCCTTCCGAAAGACGGCGCAGTGCAGATTATCGAGCTCGCCTTCATCGTGCCGGGACAGGCCGCGTGGGACGAAGTCCTGCAGCGGTTTGCGCAAAGCATCGGCGCGCGCATCAGTTACGTGTCGCTTTACGGTGAGCCCCGGATCTGCGAGAAAGGCGTCGTCGCGCGTCCGGGCACGCCGCAGTCACCGATGACCGCGCACTAGCTCACGCGCCGCGGTCATGACGGCGTATTGCCGCTGATGCCACTCTCGCCAGGACCGATCCTCGCCTCGCTGCTTTGCGCCGCGTTGCTGGGCGCGTGCGCCGCGGTGTCGCCGACCGACACCTTCCGCGCAGGGCGCGAGGTCGCCGACGCCGAACGCGCATTTGCCAAGACCATGGCCGACCGCGATTACATCGCGTTCAAGTCGTTTCTGTCCGACGACGCCGTTTTCTTTTCGGGATCCACGGCGCTTCGCGGCAAGCAACGAGTCGCCGACGCATGGCGGCGTCTTTTCGAAAAGACCGAGGCACCGTTCTCGTGGGAGCCAGAGCAGGTAGAGGTGCTCGAATCAGGCGAGCTTGCCTTGAGCACGGGTCCGGTGCGCGATCCCTCCGGCAAGTTGTTCGCGACCTTCACCTCGATCTGGCGACGGGAGGCGCCGGGTCAATGGCGAATCGTCTTCGACAAGGGCGCAGACGTCTGCGATTGCGCAAAACCATGAGAGCCAGCGCGCTGCTTTGTCGGCGACAGCCGAATAGATTCGACTCTCACCTTAAGCGGTTGGCAGGCGCGATCGCGTTTGCGCCGCCCTTGCACGCACGACCCATGGTGCGCATCTTACGTCCCAAGTTCAGAATGCGGGGGCCCTCTGAAGCGATCGAAAGCGCGCGACTTGGGACCCGCGATCAGAACGTCGGCGGCTGCGGCTCGACCTCGCCACCCGGCGGCGCAAACTGGCCGGGAAAGTACGCCGGCAGATGTTCCGACGCCGGTAACTGCGACTTCACCGAAGCCGGTTCGGACATGGAACGAGTCATCGGCGCGCCGCCCGCATCGGTGGGATAGAGCTGCTCAAGCGAGGTTCTCGGGCTTGTGGGCGAAGCAGTCAGTCGCGGCTGCTCGAGAACCACGGTGACAAATCCCAATGCGGCAAGCAAGGCCGCGATCTTTACCGACGCCAGCAATTGTTTCCTGCTGGAATAAGATCGTCTCGGCTTGGACATGGCAAACTCCTCGTGCTGGTGGGCTTCGCGGCGGACCGCATGCTATGGGGCCCGCCGGCTGACCGGCGGCAATGATTCGCCGTCGGATGCGCCCACTGTAGCGCCACACCCCTATGGGGCGCGGCGGAGGATTCCGGCACCGGATTGCAGAACATTCACGGTGCTCGCCCGACCCGCACCAGGACCGCGAAGGGTCTACCAGCGGGGCAGCGGCTTTTGCCGACGGCAAAGCCTACCAGCCAGACGGTGGCTTTTTCAGGACGGTTATGGTTCGATCCTTGATGCTGAGATAACCGCCTGCGACCAGGTCCTTGAACAGGCGGCTGATCATGTCGCGCGAAGCGCCGACACGCTCGGCGATGTCCTGCTGGGTGAGTTTCTCGGGAACGACCAGCGACCCATCGCGCTCGATGGCCAGCGCCATGATCAGCCGGACCAACCGGCTGTAGACGTCGGATAGCGCCAGACTCTTCACGGTCTCGGTGGTGATGCGCACGCGCTGAATCAGTTTCTCGACCAAGTGCAGCGCGAATTCCGGGTGCGCGAGCACGAACTGGCGAAAGTTGGCCCGGGTGACGATCGCGCACGACGTCGGCTCCATGGTCATCACCGAGGCCGATCGCGGACTGCCGTCGAGCGACATCTCGCCGACGTATTCGCCGGGACCGAAAAAACTGAGCACGATTTCCCGGCCGGCGTCGTTGCTTGCAAACACCTTTACCCGTCCGCTGAGCACGATGAACAACGAATCGGCGGTATCGCCCTCGTTGATCAGTATCGAGTTCTTGGGGAAGTTGCGAACCACGCCGGTGGCAGTGATCGCGCGCAAAGTTTCCTCGGCGAGCGGCGTCGGCGAGCTGGTGGCGGGAGCGATTTTAGACATGGTAAAAGTCCCCGCGAAGATCGTAGCACGATGCGCGGTGCAGCCGGTGAGATAGTCGTCAGAAGACGGCCGCAAAACCGATGGGCGAGCCGTGCGGCCTCTCACCGGCCGGTTCGCGCCCCTGGTTCCGGGCGTATTCCGCTTGCGGCGCCTTTCGAGGTGGCCATCCGGCAACGGTCAATCGTAGCGCCGGACGTCGTCGATCACCTTGCCGTCGTTGGCGAGCTCGCCCGGTGCGCGTATCGTCACTTCGCCGCGAAGCTTGGTGACCTCGCGGATGCTTGCCACGATCGCCTCGCGAGGGGACGAATCGCCGTCCGAGACCTCGACGTGCAAGGTCATCGTATCGGTGCCTTTCGGGTTGTCGACCACGAGCCGCGCCTTGGCGATACCGGGATGACGCGCGACGATAGCTGCAATCTGTGACGGATGCACGAACATGCCTTTGACCTTGGTCGTTTGATCGGCACGGCCCATCCAGCCCTTGATGCGCATGTTGGTGCGACCGCACGGTGATGCAGCCGACAACGAAGATGGCACGATTGCCGAGAGGTCGCCGGTGCCGAAGCGGATCAGCGGGTAATCCCGGTTGCGCAGCAGCGTGACAACGACCTCGCCGACCTCTCCCGCCGCCACGGGATCTCCGGTCCCCGCGCGCACGATCTCGACCAGCACGCCTTCGTCGACGATCAAGCCTTCTCGCGCGTCGGATTGGTACGCGATCGAACCGACGTCGGCGGTGGCATAGACCTGGTGGGCGCGAATCCCTCGCTCGCTGAGCGCGTCTCGAAAGGATGTCGGAACCGCCTCGCCGGAGAGCAGTGCTTTCCTAAGGCTCGGCACGGTGAGCCGACGTTCGTCCGCCTTTTCCAGAATAATTTTGAGGAACGACGGTGTCCCGACATAGCCATCGGGACGAAGGTCGATCATCGCCTCGAGCTGCTGCTCGGTCTGGCCGGTGCCGCCGCGAAAGACGGTGCAGCCGAGCGCGTGGGCGCCGCTCTCCAGCATGGCGCCGCCCGGCGTGAAGTGGTATGAAAAGCAGTTGTGCACCAGATCACCGGCACGAAATCCCGCCGCGTGGAGCGCTCGCGCCAGACGCCAATAGTCCACGTCACGGCCCTCAGGCTCGTAGATCGGGCCGGGCGACGCGAAAACCAGCGTGGCACCGCCCCAGGCAATCGTGGCGAGGCCACCGAAAGGTCGGTCGGATCTCTGCAACTCCTGCAGATCGGACTTCCGCACCACCGGCAGCCGCGATAGTGCCGCACGCGAGCTCACCTCTCTCGGATCGACGTCGGCCAGTAGCCTTGCGTAAGCCGGCGCGTGCGCCTTGGCATGCGCGACCTGCGCTGGCAGCGCGGCGAGCTGCGCGCGCTCACGCTGTTCCGGATCGCGCGTCTCGAGTGTGTCGAAATAGTCAGCCATCATCAGGTCCTGCAACGCTTAAGGCGGCCCGGGGCAATCGCCGCCTGCTCGTCCGCGCCAACGCTCGCAAACACCGGCGCCTTGCCGCATTAGCGGCGGAACGTGAACTTCGGTCCGGCATAGACGATCTTGGAGTCGCGCGTGGATCCGCCTTGCTTCTTGTCCGCGCTGTCCTGTTCGGGCTGCGAATACTCGGCGCGCTTGCGAACCGCAACCTGATATTGCGCAAGCAGGACATCGAACCAGCCCCTTTGACAGCGAAGGAAGCTGTCGATGCCCAGCCGCGGGCAATGCTCGGGCCGCGGGTCCTGCTGCCACAGATAATCGTCGAAGAGCATGATGCCGCCATCCTTGAGCAGCGGCCAGCTCAGCACGGCATCCGCCAGCACGTCGGCTGCGCGGTGCGAACCGTCGACATACACCAGGTCGAACGGGCCCGAAAGACCGCGAAGCACCGCAGCGCTCTCGCCGGCATAGACCGTTACCCGGTCTCGCCAGGGCGCGATGTTGGATTCGAATACGTCGCGCATCTTGCTCATGTCGAGCTTGAGCGCAACCATATCCTCGGCGCCTTCGAAAGTGTCGATGCAGTCGATATGCGCGCCCTCGCCGGTGACGATGTTCTCCAGCAGCCAACAGGTCGACCTGCCCTCGAAAGTGCCGATTTCCAATACGCGAAGGCCGGCGTTGCCCTTGAATTCGTGCAGCAGGCGAGTCCAGATCGGAATGTGCTGCGAAAACCAATCCTGGCTGAAGTGCATTGCCGTGGAACGTTCGAGCGCTCTGACGCGGTCCGCCGGGGTCTCGCTCAAGCGAGCCAGCGCTTGCGGCGGCGGTAATGCTTCACGTCGCGGAAGCTCTTGCGTCCGGCGCTCGACAGGCCGAGGTAGAACTCCTTCACGTCCTCGTTTCGGGCCAGCTCCCCCGCCGAACCATCCATCACCACGCGGCCGTTTTCGAGAATGTAACCGTAGTCCGCGAAGCGAAGCGCGACATTGGTGTTTTGTTCAGCAAGCAGGAAGCTCACGTGCTCGTTCTTGTTCAGGTCGCGGACGATCTCGAAGATCTCCTCGACGATTTGCGGGGCCAGCCCCATCGAAGGCTCGTCGAGCAGGATCATCGACGGTTGCGCCATCAGCGCTCGTCCGACGGCGGTCATCTGCTGCTCGCCGCCGGAGGTATAGCCCGCGAGGCTCGTTCGGCGGTGCTTAAGGCGCGGAAAATAGCGATAGACCTTTTCCAATGCATCGCGTGTGGCGACACGCGAGGCCTTGCGGGTGAACGCTCCGGTGAGCAGGTTTTCCTCAACGGTCAGGTGCGCAAAGCAGTGCCGCCCCTCCATGACCTGGCATACACCCATCCTCACCAGCTCGTTGGGAGTGAGCTTGTCGACACGCCGCCCGCGGAACTCGATCGTTCCTTTGGTGACATCGCCGCGCTCCGCGCCGAGAAGATTCGAGATCGCCTTCAGCGTCGTGGTCTTGCCGGCGCCATTCGCGCCCAGCAGCGCCACGATCTTGCCTTGTGGAACTTCCAGCGACACCCCCTTCAGAACGAGAATGACATGGTCGTAGATGACCTCGATGTTGTTGACCGAAAGATAAGGCTCGGCGAGGCCCGGCGCTGCCGCTGTCGTCGTCAGTGTCGCTTCGCTTGCCGATGCGGTCATGTCTCGGACCGTGGATAGACGCGGACGATGTCATGCTTCCCTCTCCCCGGGCGAACCCAGGGGAGGGGAAGTCATTCAGGAATCAGGTTTCCTTCGAGCAGTCGCGTGGCGTGATGCTTTTTTCTTTGGCGTACTTGTTCGCCGATTCCTCGATCATCTGCCGGATCATGGTCTTGTCGGGGGTGATCCAGTCGGTGACGATCTTCCATTGCTTGCCGTCCCAAGTCTGGAATTTGACCAGCCCCGAGCCCTCGTGGTCAGCACACGACATCTTCATCGGCGGCATCATGCCCGCCGCGTTGATCGCCTTCAGGCGCGCATCATCGAGGGTCAGGTGCTCCAGGCCCCAACGCACCTGGTCGCTGTTCATCACTTTCCCTTTGCCGAAGTGCTCCTGCGCGGTGCGGATCGCCTCCACGGTGATGATGCCGTGCACCACCCCGCGCACCCAGTACACGCTGCCGACCCGGCTCTGGTCTTCCATGTTGCCCTTGCCCTTGGCATAGACGACGCGCTTAATCTCCTGCACCAACGGCAGATTGGCGCCGGCGACGTTGAATACCGCCGCGGTGTAACCCTTGGCTGCATCGCCCGCCGGAATCACGTCCTCCTCCGAGCCCGCCCACCACACACCGATGATCTTCTCGCGCGGAAAGCCGATCTTGGCCGCCGACTTGATCGAGGTCGGATTCATCACCCCCCAGCCCCAGAGAATCACGTAGTCCGGCTTGATCTGACGGATCTGCAGCCATTGCGACTGCTGCTCGTTGCCCGGAAGCGGTACCGGTAAGAGCGTCAGCTCGAAGCCATCCTTCTTGGCATAGGCTTCGAACACCGGAATCGGCTCCTTGCCGTAGGCCGAGTCGTGATAGAGGTGGACGATCTTCTTGCCCTTGAGCTTGTCCTCGCCGCCTTCCTTCTGCGCGATGTACTTGATCATCGTCGACGCCTGGCTCCAGTAGGTGGTGATCATCGGAAACACCCACGGGAACACCGCCCCATTGGCGGCATCGGTGCGGCCGTAACCTATGGTCACCATCGGCACCTTGTCCACCGCCACCCGGTCGATCAGGCTATAGGTGATGCCGGTCGACAAGGGCTGCACCAGCGACGCCCCGCCTTGCTGTTTCTTCAGCCGCTCGTAACACTCCACCCCGCGCGAGTTGTTGTACTCGGTCTCGCACTCCTCCCAGGAAAGCTTGACGCCGTTGACGCCGCCCTCCTTCATATTGATGTAGTTCATGTAGTCGATGTAGCCGCCGAAAATCCCCGACCCGCCCGCGGCGTAGGCGCCGACCCGGTAGGACAAGAGCGGCACGAATTGGTCTGCCGCCAGAGTTGTGCCAGCAGCAAATGCCGCGACAAGCGCCGCGGTAGGCAGCAAAAGCCGATTGGTGCGTTGCAACATGGAAAACATGTTTCTTCCTCCTGATATCCCGGTGAAACCGATCGATCGAATTGCAGCTGATCAGCATACCGCAATTGGGCGACACAAGAGTGTCGCCCCGTATACCGAGTCAGAAGTTATTAATGCGGGAAAGGCCAGAGGCGCAATTTTTCCTTGCCGATCTGCCACAGCCGCGCCAGCCCGTGCGGCTCGACAATGAGGAAGAAGATGATCAGCCCGCCGAACACCACGAATTCGAGGTTCGAAGTGATCGACGCGGGAAGCGACCACTGCACCGTTGCCTGCAAAAGATTATTAAGCTCGTGCACCGTGATATTGAGCAGGATCGGCAACAGGGTGATGAACGCCGCGCCGAGGAATGATCCCAATATGCTGCCGGCGCCGCCGATAATGACCATGAACAGGATCCGGAACGAAAGATCGAGTGTGAACGCTTCCGGCTCCACGGTCCCGAGATAAGCGTAGGCGTAAAGCGCTCCGGCGACTCCGCAGTAGAACGAGCTGATCGCGAACGCCATCAGCTTGGTGTGCATGATGCGGATCCCGATCACCTCGGCGGCAACGTCCATGTCGCGCACGGCCATCCATGCACGACCGATCGAGCTTCGCACCAGATTCTTGGCGGCAAGCGCGAGGACAGCCACGATAGCCAGCACCACGATGTATTTCATCAGCGGGGTGTCGAACGAAACGCCGAGTATTACCATCTTTTGCGCGGTGATCACGCCCGAGCTGGAGTAGTTGGAGAACCACGGAAACTTGACCAGCGCCCACACCACGAAGAACTGCGCCGCAAGCGTTGCCACCGCGAGATAGAAACCTTTGATGCGCAGGCTGGGCAGTCCGAACACGATGCCGACCCCGGCCGCGCACACCCCGGCCAGCGCAAACGCGGCCAACAGCGGTATGCCCGGGACGCGCAGCACGAAGTTGTACGCCGCGAACGCGCCGACCGCCATGAACGCGGCGCTGCCGAGCGAGAGCTGACCGGCATAGCCGGTGAGAATATTAAGACCCAGAGCGGCCAGCGCGAAGATCAGAAACGGCACCAGGATGGCCGAGAGCCAGTACTGATCGGCGACAACTGGAACGACGACAAAGGCCAGCAGCAAGATGATCGCGACCGCGATCCGGTCCTGGCGAATCGGGAATACCTGCTGGTCCTCGGCGTAAGAGGTCTTGAATTGCCCGGCTTCGCGATAGAGCATCGTTTCTCTTTGTCAGTCTCGCGGAGCCGGATTTATCGAGCAGCTAGCGATCGCGGCCATGGCACCGATTGGCCGAGCCCGGCCTAAACACGATCGATCCGCTTTTCGCCGAACAGCCCCTCGGGCCGGACGAGCAGGAACAAAAGCGCAAGCACGTACGGAAACCAGCCCTCGATG
>DATNNK010000132.1:0-2561 GCA_035601875.1 Casimicrobiaceae bacterium
GTAAACAATGAGCGATCCTTCCGTGGCCAAGGTGCGAACGTCTTTAACTTCGGCAAGCTCCCGGATCTTTCGCTCGATCGGGACGGCGACGAGATTCTCCATCCGTTCCGGCGCCATCCCTGGAAACTGAGCCGATACGACGGCAGTACGAATGACAACCACCGGATCTTCGCGCTTGGGAAAATTCGGATATAGCGCGATGCCGAAAACGATCAGCCCCGCCATGACCGTGACGGTGAATCGCGAGCGTCCGAGACCGAACCGCGTCAGAAAATTCACGGGAGCTTACTCCTGCACCGGCAGGAGCTTTACCTTCTGGCCATCGACCAGATAGGACACGCCCGCTGACGCAACCAGATCGCCGGCTTCGAGGCCGCCGGTGACGACCAAGTCGTTGCCGCGGATGCCGCCAACCATAATCTCGCGCTTTTTAACCCGAACTTTTCACTGTCTTCGACTTGAAAGTTGAGTCGGGACAGGGGCTTTGGGTGATGTTTCTGGGCAACCATTGTGTCCATGTAGCCCTCTTGCGATTGGCCGCGAACAGTGATTCCTGGCGGCCATGTTCATCGACACCATTCCGAACCGGAAATCGCCGCCAGCGGTTCTGTTGCGCGAGAGCTATCGCGAGGGTGGGCGCGTCAAGAAGCGCACGCTGGCGAATTTGTCGAAGCTGCCGCAGGCGCTGATTGCGGGCATTGCGGCGCTGCTTGATGGCGGCAAGGTCTCGGGTAAACGCGCAGCAGAACCCGGCTTCGAGATTGTTCGCAGTCTGCCGCACGGCCATGTGGCTGCGGTGCAGGCCATGATCCGCAAGCTCGGGCTCGAACGAACGTTGCAGGGCGGCACTGGCGTCGACAAGCGCGTGCGCAATCTGATTGAGGCGATGATCATTCAACGGATCGTCGCACCGGGGTCGAAGCTCGCCTTCCACCGCGCCCTGGCGCCGGCGACGGCAACCTCCAGTCTGGCGCTGTCGGTCGGTCTCATTGATGTCGCCGAGCGCGAGGTATACGCCGCGCTCGACTGGCTGATCGAGCAGCAAACGCGCATCGAGGCGGCGCTGGCCAAGAAGCACCTCACCGACGGCACCTTGGTGCTCTACGACGTATCATCGAGCTACATGGAGGGCCGCTGCTGCGCGCTGGCCAAGCCCGGCTACAGCCGGGATCATCGGCCCGACCGTCCGCAGATCGTGTACGGATTGCTGTGCGCGCCTGACGGCACGCCAGTGGCTGTCGAGGTGTTCGAGGGTAACACCAGCGATCCGCAGACGATCCGTGAGCAGATCGACAAGCTCAAGCGTCGTTTCAAGCTTTCACACGTGGCGCTGGTCGGCGACCGCGGCATGATCACCTCGGCGCGGATCACCGAGGAGCTAGCGCCGGCCGGGCTCGATTGGATCAGCTGCCTGAGGGCACCGCAGATCGCCGCGCTCGCCGCGGACACTGGGCCGTTGCAGTTCTCCCTGTTTGACGATCGCGACCTGGCCGAGATCAGCTCGCCCGACTTTCCCGGCGAGCGGCTCGTTGCCTGCCGCAATCCGGCGCTGGCCAAGGAGCGCGCGAGGAAGCGCGAGGAGCTTCTGCAGGCGACCGAACGTCGGCTGACCCGCATTGCCAATGAGGTGCGACGCAAGCCCGCAAAGCATGATGCCGGCGTGATTGGGCTCGCGGTCGGAGCCGTGATCGACAAGCACAAGATGAAGAAGCACTTCGCGCTCGATATTGCCGATGGCCGCTTCACGTTCCACCGCAGGCAGGAGGAGATCGCAGCCGAGGCGCGGCTCGACGGCATCTATGTGATACGCACCAGTCTGCCGGCGGACAAAATCGGTTCCCAGGCCGCGGTGGCGGCGTACAAGAACCTGGCGCTGGTCGAGCGGGCCTTCCGCACGCTGAAAGGTGTCGATCTGCAGGTGCGGCCCGTGCACCATTGGCTCGGGCATCGCGTGAAAGCGCACGTGTTCCTGTGCATGCTGGCCTACTATGTCGAGCACCACATGCGCAACGCGCTGGCGCCGATCCTGTTTGCTGATCATCAGCCAGAGGCCCGCGAGCGCGCCTCGATCGTGGCGCCGGCACAGCCATCCCCCGCGGCAGTCGAGAAATGCACCAAGCGGCGCGCTGTCGACGGGACCCCAATCATGGCCTGGCACGATCTCATCGGTCAGCTCGGCACACTGACGATCAACGAGGTGGCGCTGCCGCTCGGCGAGCGCCGTACAATCCAGATGCTTGCCCGCCCAACGGCCCTGCAGGAACAGGCCTTCGCCCTGCTCGGTGTGCCGCCTCCTCGTGTCCAGTAGCCGACCGCACGAGCGAAAAAGAATGCGAGTCGGATCAGCCGGTTAGGCGTGTGCCAAGTGAAAAGTTCGGCCTAACCGCCCGCTCTGCATCATCCTCACTCGCTTGCGGATACCCGAAGTAGACCAGGAACCCCATCGCCCATGTACTTCGCTACGAAGCCACGAAAACGTTGCACGGTCTCGGAGACACACTTCTGATACGCCGAAATGACCTCGCGAAGGTCTTCAGGGTCCATGCGTGCCGAGAGAGCCG
>DATNNK010000133.1:0-3274 GCA_035601875.1 Casimicrobiaceae bacterium
CGTGGCGCCCGGCGCGGTCGACTCCGCCTGGATGGTCGAATGGACCGAGGAGCAGCGACGCTCGTCCATCGAGGGCGCGACGCTGAAGCGGCGCTGCACGCCGGACGACATCGCCGAGGTCATCGTGTTCCTCGGCTTCGGTGCGGCGATGGTCACGGGCCAGACGATCATCATCGACGGCGGCTTGACACTTTAGGGCAACTTTAGGCTAGCCCATGTTTGACATTTGGCCGCCTAACCCATTGATTTTCCTACAGTGGGTATGGCGTTTTGTCACTACACGACGGTTTCGCCTTGTTGCGGCGGGGTGGGCGGATCGAGGTCCGTGATGGCGAGTGCGCGCAGCACTGCGGCGGATCGCTGAGTGCCGTGGGTGACGGAGCGCTTGGTGGTGCCATCGCCGAGATCGATGTCGACGACGCGCACGGACTTGAGAGCGCTCAACGCCTCGGAGGCGGAGAGATCGAGTCGTGCAGCCTTGAGCTTCTTTTCAATGGCGCGGTGGAGCAAGAAGGCGAGTGCGGCGACAAAGATGTGAGCCTGCACCCGATGGTCGCTGCGGTGATAGATCGGCCGCATGTCGATGACGTCCTTGAGACTGGCAAAGGCGCGCTCGACGTCGGACAGCTCTTTGTAGAGCCGCACAGCATCGATCGCAGATAGGTGGGGTTCTTCGGTCTGGATGACGTACTTGCCTTCGTAGGCCTGCTCGCGAGGGAAGTGGACCGGATGCTCGAAGAAGTGGAAGGCGCCGTCCTCGCAGCCCCAGTCGTAGTAGCGATGACCATGATTGCGGGCAAGGATGCGGGCAGCGGCCGCGCCGATCTTGGCAGCGGCCTTGAGCCGTCCCTTGGCAACGCGGCGCTGCAGCGCTTCGAGCTTCTCGCGCACGCGGTCCATGGCCTTGACGCGTTGCGTGCACTCGAACGCTGCGCGTTCCTCGGAGTGGACGACGAACACACGCACGCCCGGCTTGTTCGCGACCACCTCCTGCACGGACGTCTTCGGCGCATTTGCCTTCTCGCGCGCGGTGATGCCGGCTGGACATTCGATCCATGGCCCGGTCGCGCTCTGGATGTAGTCGAACACTTCGCCGCTACGCCGGCGATTGCGGCCGACGATGTAGCCATGACCGCCGCCGCGCAAGTCTTCGAGGTTCTGGCTCGTCACCATGCCACGATCGCCGACGAACACGATGCGCTCGAGCCCGAAGCGCTGATCGAGGTCACGCAGAACATCGGGGACGGTCTTGGCGTCGCGTCGGTTGCCGGCGAACACGTGATGCGCGATCGGCCAGCCGTCGACCATGACCAGGCCGACCAGGACCTGACGGTTGCGCGGCTTGCCGTCGCGGCTGTGGCCGTGGGCACCAAGTTCGGGTGGCCCTTGGCCCTCGAAATAGGTCGAGGTCAGATCGTAGAACACCATGTCGACCCGCAGCGAGAACAGGTCGCGCAGCCGAAGGAACAGCGCGTGCTCGACTTGCGCCTTGCAGGCGAGCAACTGGTCGAGCGTGCGATACCATTGCTGCAATTGCCGCGCCTCGACGCGCACGCGCGGCGCCCGGCTGGCCTTGCGCTCCGCGTCGTCGCGCCACGCGGCGATGAAGCGCCGACCGCGGCGGTCGCAGACGAAGTCGTTCTCCAGCCACTGCGCCAACGCATGCTCGCTCCCCGGCGCCGTCAGTCGGTTGGCAACCAGCACCAGCGCCCGATCGCTCAGACGCACCGCCTCGCTGCGATCGGGCCGCGCGTGTCGATCGAACATCGTGTCGAGGCCGAGATCGCTCCACATCGCACGCGCTGCCAGCATCGGTCCCCAGTCCCACGCGCCGACCGCACCGACATCATCGCGCCGGATGCGATCGTTATAGGCCGCTTCACCATGCAACAGGCGGCCGAGCTTGCCGAGATCGAGATGTGTTGCCAGCAGATCCCTGCGGCCGAGATTGATGACGGTGCGATGCCGCGTCTTGCCGTCATGGTCGCGATAGGCCTCGACCACGCGCACATATTCGCGCTTTACGCCCTTGCTGACAGTCGCTCTGACCACGCGCAGGAACATGATCCAGCCGTCCGAGCCAACGGGAAAACATGTCCCTGCAACACTGAACGACGTTATCGCGATTCGCAATAACGAAAAGACAAAATATTTAAAAACCTGTCCCTACAAATCGACGAAAGTCGCCACCCACCTCTAATAACTTCAATCACTTAGCTCGCGTTCCCCTCTCGGAAATGTCAAACATGGGCTAGTAGGCTCGCTGTGCGCGTTGGCGGAAATTGACGGAGGAACTGAGTCGTACCTCGCCGGCGTCAAGGCGAACGATCGCGTAGCACTTCGCGCGCAAAGATCCTGATTATCGCGGGTTCATCATCTTTCGATGTTTGCGCCGCTCTTTTCGCTTCCTAGCTCGGTTGCCACTGTTCGCATGGACGCCCGGCTGGCCGTACTTTTGTTCCAGGCTCAGGTGCCACTGGTGGAAATCGGGGCTGTCCTCGGTTTTTTGCCGGCCGCCGAAGTCGTTTGCAATCCCGCGACGCTTCGGCCCAAAAATGCGGGCATACTCCCCCTGGAAGGCAAGATGGGTCTGTCGTTCCTGCGCAGCACCGGATTCGTCCTTGAAGCCAGGCTGTCCCGGTCGACGCCCATATGCATCGAAGATTTCAGGAGCCCGGTTGTCAAAGCCGATAATGATCTCTTCGCTGACAGTGACCGAACGTGGGTCGGGCATGAGGAGGTACATATCGTCTAGCTTCCGCCAGTGCTCAGAAGGAATCTGGCGCTCTGGGTACAACCATTCCTCGACGGCGGCGGCTATGTAACGATAGGCACGCTTCTTGATGATGAAGTTGATTTGGTTGACCTCGACCTCGGTCAGTTCGCGCCCCGTTTGTATGCCTGGGAAATAGAACATTGCGTTGCGGAAGAACGCCGGGTTCGGCCGCAGTCGGGTAGCGGAGACGTAAGGATTACGCACCCAGGAGTGGTTCGTCAGCACGAGTACCCTGGTTGGACTTAAGGGAAAAATAGTATGGGTGCCGACCAAGCGGATATCTGGGTCGCGAAAATCGAGGCACCATTCAGAGGCTGGGAAGCAATCGCGATTGTACACGGTAACCGGGTGATCAGAAAAGATGAACTTGGTCCGGGTTTGCGTGGCGTCCACGAGAGCCCAGACGGCCTCCGTCCAGATCGCGCAATGGAGGTTTTGCATCTGCTGCATTGCGATGAGGACAGCATTCCTATCACTCACGCCCGTCATCGCGGAAAA
>DATNNK010000134.1:0-11194 GCA_035601875.1 Casimicrobiaceae bacterium
GCGGTCGCTAGCCGATCAGACTCGGTGACCGGCTTCGGCGACTTTGGGCTGCTTGCCGCTGCAGGTTTTGGCGTTGGCGTGGTCGTCGGCCTTACTGGCGTGGGAGGCGGCTCGATCATGACGCCCCTGCTCATCACGCTCTTCGGTGTGCCGGCGCCCATCGCGGTGGGGACCGATCTCGCCTGCGCCGCTGTCACCAAGACGGCCGGAACATTGGCCCATCGCGCGGCTCACAATATCAAGTCCCGCATCGTGATGCTCCTTGCGCTCGGGAGCGTTCCTGCGGCGATTGCAACGCTTGCCATCGTCGCTCTAGCGCAGCTTGCTCCGCACGAGCTTAACCGGCTGATCAGAGAGAGCGTGGGCATTGCGCTATTGCTCAGCATTGCGATGCTCCTGCTGCGCAGCAAGCTCAAGCGGTGGGGTGCGCGTTCGGAGAGACTGTGCGCGCTGCGGTGGCACCGGCCCGTCTTGACGGTGTTGGTCGGCTGCCTGATCGGGATCGCGGTCGCGCTGACTTCGCTGGGTGCGGGAGCGATCGGCGCCGCGTGTCTAGCGCTGCTCTACCCGGAGCTCGAGCCGGCCGAGATTGCCGGCAGCGATATTGCGCACGCGGTTCCGCTGACCGCCGTCGCTGCTGCGGGACACGCCTGGTTGGGCACCATCGATTTCGGGTTGCTGCTGGCGCTGCTTGCTGGTGGCATTCCAGGCATTGTGCTGGGAAGTATCGGTTCGCGGCGCGTCCCGGTGCGCGCCCTGCGCATGATGCTTGTCGCGACGTTGACCATCGCGGGCGTAAAGCTTCTCGCCTGATCGTCGCCAGGGCGGGCGTCGCATCGGGCTGTCGCAAGAGCAATCGGCGGCTTGCGGTATGATCGGCGCGGCTGCGCGTGGATTCGGCGGCCGCTCGCCTCGCCGCTCATGGATCTTTCGCTGTTCAAGCTCCCCCCTCAGGCTCAGCGCGAGTGGCTTGCGGAACGGCTGTCGCGCCCTCCACCTCCCGCGGCACTCCATCTTTCCGATGGATACCGGCTGCCCGGTCGCGAAGGCGAGCCCCGCTCGGCCGCGGTGCTGGTGCCGGTCGTCAATCGGGCCGACGGGCTGGCGGTCTTGTTCACCGAGCGCAGCGCCGACCTTCCCGACCACGCCGGACAGATCAGCTTTCCCGGAGGTCGCGTCGAACCGTGCGACCTCGATGTCGACGCCGCGGCGCTCCGAGAGACCGAAGAAGAGATCGGTCTGCCGCGCGATCGCGTGACGCTGCTCGGTCACCTCTCCGACTACGAGACAGTCACCGGCTATCGCGTGACGCCGGTCGTCGGTTGGGTCGAGCCGCCGTTTCCGCTCAATCCCGATCCGGTGGAGGTCGCCGATGTCTTTGAAGTGCCGCTATCGTTTCTGCTTGACCCAGCGAACCAGCAGCGGCATTTCCGAATGCTGGGAGAGATCCGCCGCGACTATTTCGCGATTCCCTTTCGTGAGCGCTACATCTGGGGCGCAACCGCAGCGATGCTGATGATTCTCGATCGTACCCTGCGCGCCGAGTAGGACCTCAGCGTGACGCGTGCGCCGTACGAAACGGGTGTGATACTTTCCGGCGGGGGCGCGCGGGCTGCCTATCAAATCGGCGTGCTGCGCGCCATCGCACGCATACTCGGTCGAGCGTCGCCATTGCCGTTTCGGGTGATCTGCGGGACATCGGCCGGTGCCGTCAACGCGGCGCTGCTTGGCGCCAACGCGGATAGTTTTCGCCGCGGCGTCGCACGGCTTTTGCGTCTGTGGCGCAACATCGAAGTGCGCCATGTCTACAAGGCGGACTTCGGAGCGGTGTCGACGCATGGCATGCGCTGGCTCGCCTCGGTCTTGATCGGCAGCCGCGGCCCTGCGCGTACCGTGTCCATGCTCGACAGCGCGCCATTGCGCTCGCTGCTCCGACGAGAACTCGATCTCGACCGGGTCGCGGTCCACATTGCGGCCGGGCGCTTGCATGCACTTGCGATCAATGCGACAAGCTATACCACCGGACACGCCCTGACTTTTTTTCAAGGCGCGTCGACGATCGAGCCGTGGCGGAGAACTCGCCGACGCGGAGAACGCGCGATCATCAGCGTCGATCATCTGCTCGCATCGAGCGCGATTCCTTTCATCTTTCCGGCGGCGCGTGTTGGCGACGACTTTTACGCCGACGGTTCGGTGCGGCAGATCGCGCCGCTTTCGCCGGCGTTGCATTTGGGCGCGCGTCGAATGCTGGTTATCGCCGTCGGACAGTTCGTCGGCCAACAGCCGGCGCCCGGGCAAGCGCATAAACCGCCACACTATCCCTCGTTTGCTCAAGTCGCGGGCCACGCGCTGTCCAGCATCTTTCTCGACAACCTGGGCGCAGATCTGGAGCGCCTGCAGCGGCTCAATCGGGTGCTCGATCTCGTTCCGCACAAAATCCAGGAATCGCATCCCGAAAACGTTCATGTCGACGCGCTGGTCGTGGGTCCGAGCCGCGATTTGGGTCAACTCGCGATTCGTTATGCCGACCGGTTGCCGACCGGTGTGCGATACCTGTTACGCGGTCTGGGGGCGACCGAGGGGACGGGAGCCAATCTGTTGTCGTATCTGCTGTTCGACCGCAAGTATTGCCGGGAGCTGCTGGCGCTGGGATATTCGGATGCACTGGCTCGTCGCGATGAAATCGAAGCGTTTCTCGGCGGCGACAGCGCCGGTTATCTGCCTCTCTTTCCGGCCGATCTGTTGCGCTGACGACGCCGCTCATTGACGGCGGGTCCGTTTTCCCCGACGATGCGCTGCTGCGGCGACGGCGTTTTTCTGACGGCGCAGCCACGCATGCCCTTTCCCAGCGAACACCATTTCAAGAGCCTCAGCGCGCACGGTTTTCATCGAGTCGTCTACCGCCAGTGGGGCGACCCGGAAAATGCGCACGTCGTCGTCTGTGTTCATGGCCTGACCCGCAACGGACGCGATTTCGACACCTTGGCTGCGGCGATCTCGGATCGTTATCGAGTGCTCTGTCCGGATATGCCGGGACGCGGCGACAGCGAGTGGCTGCGCGATCCCCACGATTATGGATTTCCCACCTATCTGACCACGCTGACGGCCTTGCTTGCGCACGCCCGCGCGGATCGCGTCGCCTGGGTCGGCACCTCGATGGGAGGGCTGCTCGGCATAGTGATGGCGGCGCAGCCTGAAACGCCGGTTGTCCGGCTGGTGGTCAACGACGTCGGCCCGGTCATCGAGCCGGCTGCGCTTGCGCGCATCGGAGCGTATGTAGGTCTCGACCCCACTTTCGATACATTCGATCAGTTGGAGACGCACATCCGCCAGGTGTCGGCGCCTTTCGGCGCACTTTCCGAGGATCAATGGGAAGCGCTGGCGCGAAGTACCGCGCGACAGGAAGCCGATGGCCGCTGGCGACTCAAGTTCGACCCCGGGATCGGCGTGCCTTTTCGTGCCACAGGCGGCCAGGGCGGCGATTTATGGCCGCTTTGGGACGCGATCTCCTGCCCGACGCTGGTGCTGCGGGGTGCCGAATCGGACCTCCTCGCTCCCGCAACCGCGGCGGCAATGCGTACCCGTGGGCCGCGGCCAGCGGTGGTTGAATTCCCGGGCGTCGGCCATGCACCCATGCTGCTCGGCGAGGACCAGATGGCGCCGGTCATCGCATTCCTGGATCAGACCTAAAATACCGTTCCGCGGCGAACGTTAGTGAAATGGCGCCGGCTCGACTACAATTGGGGCGCGAACTAAAAAATACCAACGTCATGGCCCTCGCGCTCAGTCTTCCCTCGCTTGAATCGCGCCCCGCGCATCCGCCGGAGACGCGTCCTGCGCGCATCCAGCCGTGGCTGGACGAGACGCTCAAGCGCGACCCGATCGACGCAGCCGGCGTCATCGGCGACGCGCTGGCGGCCACCAATCGCGTCTCGCTCTCCGAATCAAAAAGGCTCCAGCTCGCCGAAAAATTCTATACGACCGCGTTGGTGCTCTGGCCGATCCTTGAGCGGCACTTTTCGCGTGCCGCGCATCCGCTCAGCGGTGCTGCGCTCGAAGCGGCCAAATCATCGCTGATACTCGCCGCGGAGCTCGCCACCGCCTACAAGCACCTGCTGTCGCAGGAAGCGGACAAGCGCATTCTGCTCGGTGGCAATCGGTTGATGGTGGCGCTGATTCATCGTTGCCTGCAATGCACGACGCGGGTGCTGATCAACAGTTACCTGTCGTACGCGCCGGTGCCGGCGCGCACCTGGCACGACGCGCACGCGATCTACGCATTCGCTCGCGAGCGAGGCCTGCATCTGACTGCGGTTCCAACCGATAACTCGGATGCGACGCCGGAGCGGCTCTACGTGCAGTCCTTGCTGCTGGCACTGGCCAATCCGTACGGCTTTCTTCCGGGGCAGCTCGGACAGGTGATTCACTACCTCCAGGAATATTCGCACTGGACCAAGATCACCGACGTAGCGCCGGTGCATCGTCTGGCGAAGGCGGTTGCCATCGTCCCGGTCGGGCACGACTTCCCGCCCTTCTCCGCTAACAAGGGCGGCAACATCGACGGGAGTAAATTGTTCCTGTTGACGTTCGACCTCGCGTTTCAGATTCAGGAACAATTGCGAGCGCTGGACGCAGGCGGCAGCGTACCGACAGGTGTCGGCACCGATCCGGCGGCGGTGGCGCAATACACCGCGCTTCTCCGGCGGCTTCTCCGCCAATGGGCCATCCCGCCGGCGCGGCAATTCAACCGCCTACCATCGCGGGCGCGCGTCGTCATGTGCGCCGGCCTGCCTGCGGTGTGGCAGTACAGCCGCGGCACCCACACGAATGTCGCCAACGCGCCGACCGGTTTACCACCGATGCACTCGTGCCAGGTGATCAACCATACGCCGGCCGGCTACGCGCTGAGGCAGATAGACGCCTCCAACGCGCCGCTGCGCATCGGTGACCTGATCGCGTTGCGGGTCGAAGGCCGAAATACCTTGCAGGTGGCAATGCTGCGTTGGTTCCGCAACACCCTGCGCGGCAGCGGCCTGGAATTCGGTTGCGAGCTTCTCACCGACAGCCCGGAGGCCGCAGCGGCACGCGGCGAAAATGCCGAAACTGCACCTTTTGTGCACGTCGTGCTTCTGCCCGACGATGGCCAGGAAGGTTCGCCCCCGATGGTGCTCTTGCCCGCCGGCATGTTTCAGCTCGAACAAGCCATCAATCTGCGCCGCGGGACGACGGGGGGCACGGTGGTGCTTACCAAGTTCGTCGATCAGGGCCCCGGCTTCGAGCTCTTCGAATTCGTCGCCGTCAGTTGATGCCGGTGCTCGACCGCTGGCGGCGCACGACGGCCGCTTTGCTCGCGACGCTTGCGCTGGTCGAAATCTGTTGGGAGCTCTGGCTCGCGCCGCTGAAGCCTGGCGGCTCGTGGCTGGCGCTCAAGGCGCTGCCGCTCGTCGCCCTGTGGCCCGGGGTGGTGCGCAGCAGGACGCGAGCCTTGCAATGGGCGCTCTTGCTGCTGCCGTGGTATTTCGCGGAAGGTGTCGTGCGCGGCTTCAGCGAAAGCGGCCGCCACGCACTGTGTGCCGTCACCGCGGCGGCGCTGTCGCTCGCAACGATCGCTTCCGGCCTCGCTTATGTGCGTCTGGCCAAACTCGAACTGAGATGGCGGCGCACAGGCGCGTCAGAGTAACTCCGTTGTCGTTCGAGTGGCCAGACCCTTCGGCATCGGGAAGACGGTTGTCTCGGCGACGCCGCCCAACTCCACGACGCCGCTTGCGCCGAGCGCTTTGAGTCTCTCGATCACTTGCCGCACCAGAACATCCGGCGCGGACGCTCCGGCGGTCACGCCGACACAACGCCTGCCCTCGAGCCATGCCGTCTGCAATTCTTCCGCCCGATCAATCATGTATGCCTGGATCCCGAGGTTCGCGGCAACCTCGCGCAGGCGATTGGAATTCGAGCTGTTGGGGCTGCCGACGACGATCACCAAGTCGCAAGCTTGGGCCATGAATTTGACCGCGTCCTGCCGGTTCTGCGTCGCATAGCATATATCGTCCTTTTTCGGGCCGATGATCGCAGGAAAGCGCGCCTTAAGCGCATCGACGATCGACACGGCGTCGTCGACCGAAAGCGTCGTCTGTGTCACATAGGACAGATTTGTCGGGTCGCGCACCTCGAGCGTGGCGACATCGGCAATCGATTCGATCAGATAGATGCCGCCGTCCGACTGGCCCATGGTTCCTTCAACTTCCGGATGACCGGAGTGACCGATCATGACGATCTCACGCCCAAGCTGACGCATCTTCGCAACTTCGACGTGGACCTTCGTCACCAGCGGACATGTCGCATCGAATACCCTGAGTCCACGCGACTCGGCTTCGGCGCGCACCGCTCGCGACACACCATGGGCGCTGAACACGACCGTGCTGCCAGACGGGACTTCCGCCAGCTCGTCGACAAATATCGCGCCCTTCCCCCTCAAGTCGTCGACGACGAACTTGTTATGGACCACTTCATGGCGAACGTAGATCGGCGAACCGTATTGCGCCAGCGCCTGCTCCACGATCGCTATGGCGCGATCGACTCCGGCGCAAAACCCGCGGGGATTGGCGAGAATGACCTGCATGGGGTCTATCTTACCGCGGCCGGCGGATCCGGTCTTCGCCGGAATCCGTCCAGGATCAGCAACGCGGCGCCGACGGTGATTGCGCTATCGGCAATGTTGAAGGCCGGGAACGGATCGAGCCACGCGACAAGCGGATGACGGAACGGAATGTAGTGATGCAAGGAAAGGAAGTCTACGACCTTGCCGAGCGTAATTCGATCGCAGAGGTTGCCAAGCGCCCCACCCAGGATCAGGCTCAATCCCGCGCAATAGAGCCTGTCGCCGCCGCGGCGTAGCAGCCATACGATCAAGCACGCCGCAACAAGCGCGATGACGGCGAACAGATATCGCTGCCATCCTGCGGCGTCGCCCAGAAAACTGAATGCCGCGCCCGAGTTGAACGCGAGCACGAGGCTGAAGAAATCAGTCAGCGTACGCTCCTCTCCGGGCCGCAGCGTCGAAAGCACCAGCGCCTTGGTGGCTTGATCGGCAACGACGATGGCGGCACTCAACACGAGCCACAACCACCAGCGCTGCGAGGCTGTAGAGCGCGCGCCGTCTGTGCTCATGCGAACACCCGAATCTCGCCGTCGCCGAACAAATTCGCCACGCACCTCGCGCACAGGGCCGGATGCGTCGCATCGGCGCCGACATCGGAGCGCCAGTGCCAACAGCGCGCGCATTTCACATTCGGGCTCGGCGTGACCTCGATCGCCAGCGCATCGCCGCGCAGGACCCTTGCCGACGAGGTGATCATCACGAAACGCAAGTCGTCGCCGAGTGACACCAGCGCCTCATAGACATCTGCCGGCGCCGCAATGCTGACTTCGGCGGCGAGCGAGGACCCAATTTCGCCTCTTTCGCGTGCTTCCTCCAGACGCTTCAGGACTGCGTTTCGAACCTCGACGATGTGGCCCCACTTCTGCGTCAGTGCGTCCAGATCCGGAATCGCTCCCAGGCCATGCTCCGTCTTCCAAACGTGCGCGAAAATGGTCGCGTCATCCGGATAAAGGACCCTCCACGCTTCTTCCGCGGTAAACGAGAGAATCGGCGCCATCAGCTTCAGTAATTCATCGCGAATGTACGCGAGCACGGTCTGCGCCGAACGCCGGGCGGCAGAATGGGTCGCCGTGGTGTAAAGGCGATCCTTCAATACATCGAGATAAAAGCCGCCCAGTTCCTCGGAGCAATAGAGTTGCAACTGCCGCACGACCTGATGGAACTCGTACTTGCGGTAGCTCGAGCGCATGTCCTCGAAATAGGCGTTGGCAACGTTCAACTGGTAGCGGTCCAGCTCCAGCAATTCGGCCGCGGCCACAGCGTCTCGCCGCGCGTCGAAATCCGCCGTGTTGGCGAGAAGGAAGCGCAGCGTGTTGCGAATGCGCCGATAGCCTTCGACGACACGCTTGAGGATCTCGTCGGAAATCGAAAGATCGCCGGAATAGTCGGTCGCGCCGACCCACAATCGGAGCACCTCGGCACCGAGTCCGCTCCACACCTTTTGCGGCGCTACGACGTTGCCCTTGGACTTCGACATTTTCTTGCCCTGCCCATCGACCGCGAAGCCGTGCGTGAGGAGCGCCTTGTAAGGAGGCACGCCATTGAGCATGGACGAGGTCAACAGCGACGAATGGAACCAGCCGCGATGCTGATCCGATCCCTCGAGATAGAGATCGGCCGGAAAGCCGGTTGCATCCGGATGCGAGCCGAGGTGCAAGGTACGCCCCTGCGGGCCGCCCATGACTGTCTGATGCGTCGAACCGGAATCGAACCAGACGTCGAGGGTATCGGTCAGCTTGCGATACTTCGAGGCATCGACGCCGAAATCCTCATGCGTCGCCTCGAACCACGCTTCGATGCCACCAGCCTGGACCTTGGCAGCTGCCAGCTCCAGCAAGGCGGGCGTGTCCGGGTGCAAAACTTCGGTTTCCTTGTCGACGAAGAACGGCAAGGGTACGCCCCATTGACGCTGGCGCGACAGCGTCCAGTCGGGACGACCGGCGATCATGCCGCGCAGCCTGGACTTGCCCCACGATGGAAAAAACTCGGTGGCCTCAATGCCTCGCAACGCCGTGCTGCGCAGCGTTTCGGCGGGTCGCTTGCCATCGAATCCCGGAACCTCGTCCATGCCAGCAAACCATTGCGTCGTCGCCCGATAGATGATGGGCGTTCCGTGCCGCCAGCAATGCATGTAGCTGTGAGTGATTTTCTCGGCATGCAGCAGCGCTCCTACCTCTCGCAGCTTGTCGACGATCTTAGGATTCGCGTCCCAGATCTTCAGCCCGCCGAAGTACAAAAGGCTCTCGGCGTAGCGACCGTCGCCTTGGACCGGATTGATCATCTCGTCATCCGACATGCCGTAACGCCGGCACGTATTGAAGTCGTCGATACCGTACGCCGGCGAACTGTGGACCATGCCGGTGCCCTGCTCCAACGTCACAAAGTCGCCGAGATTGACGGGCGACGCGCGGTCGTAGAAGGGGTGACGGAACCTTATGCCCTCAAGCGACCGACCATAGGTGCTGTGATCGGATTTGCTCGATGGATCAGCGCGACTGAGCTTGTACCGCGCAAGACATTGCTCTTTGAGATCACTGGCTAGAATCAATGCTCCCCGCACAGTTTCAACCAGCGAATACAGGATCTCCGGATTCACATTCAACGCCTGGTTCGCCGGAATCGTCCACGGCGTCGTGGTCCAGATCACTGCCATCACCGCGCCATTGGGTAAGGCGTCGAGTCCGAACGCCGCCGCCAGTTTCTCGCGGTCGGAATCGTCGACCGCGAATCCGACATCGACGGCGATATCCTCCCGGTCCTCGTACTCGACTTCCGCTTCGGCCAAGGCGCTCTGACAATCGAAGCACCAATTTACCGGCTTGAGCCCGCGATAAAGGTAGCCCTTTTCGAGCAGCTGCCCCAGTGCGCGAATCTCGTCGGCTTCGTTGCCATACGACATGGTCGTGTACGGATGCTCCCAGTCGCCGAGCACCCCGAGCCTCTGGAACTCGGCCTTCTGGCGCACGATCTGTTCGCTTGCGTAAGCGCGGCATAGGCGCTGCGTTTCGGCTGTAGGCAGATTCTTGCCATAGGTCCTTTCGATCTGAACCTCGATCGGCATGCCATGGCAATCCCATCCCGGGACGTAGGGCGCGTCGAAGCCAGCGAGCTGCCGGCTCTTCACCACGATGTCCTTGAGCACCTTGTTGACGGCGTGACCGATGTGGATATCGCCGTTGGCGTACGGCGGTCCGTCGTGCAGCACAAAACGTGGGCGGCCTTTGCTCGCCGCACGAATCGCTTCGTAGACCTTGCGTTGCTGCCAATCCTTGACCCAGCCGGGTTCGCGTTTGGCCAGGTCGCCACGCATCGGAAAGGGCGTGTCAGGGAGATTCAAAGTCGATTTGTAGTCGGTCTTGCTGGCGTCGGCCATCGTTACTTTCGTTTACTTCGCTGTCGCAAAATAGTCGCGGGCTTGTGCGACGTCGACCCGAATCTGCCGGGTCAGTTGATCGAGATCGGCATAGCGCTCCTCGTCGCGAAGCTTGTGCAGGAATTCGACCGTAATCCTTCGCCCATAAATCGCTTCGTCGAAATCGAACACGAATACCTCCAGCAGCGGCCTGGCGCCTTGTTTGACCGTCGGACGGACACCCAGGCTGGCGACGCCTGCGCGAGCTTCGCCGCCTAGGCCGTGGACCCGGACGGCAAAAATTCCTGATAGCGCCGGCTTGCGGCGAAGCACCACGTTGGCGGTGGGAAAACCCAGGTGACGGCCGAGCTTGTCGCCATGCGCGACGCGACCGGACATCGCGTAAGGCCTTCCGAGCAGCTTTGCCGCGTGCCCGAGATTTCCGCCCGTAAGGGCGGATCGCACTGCGCTGCTCGATGCACGTTCGCCATCGATCGTGACCGTCGTCATGGCTTCGACGCTGTAATCCGCTGCTTTCTTCCGCAGCAGCGCCAAGTCGCCGGCACGGTCGCGGCCGAAGCGAAAGTCGTCTCCGACCAGAATCCAGCTTACCCTGAGCTTGCGCACCAGCATCTCGTCGATGAATTCCTCGGCGGAGAGCTTCGCGAGCCTGGTGTCGAACCTGGCGACATGAACGCGTGCAACGCCGTCAGATGCAAAATGCTCGAGCTTGTCGCGCAGCGTGGACAGTCGCGGCGGGGCCGACTCGGGCGCGAAGAATTCGCGCGGATGAGGCTCGAAGGTCAGCACCGCCGAGGCGAGCGCGAGATCCTCCGCGGCCTCGCTCAAGCGTGAGAGCATCGCCTGATGGCCGCGATGCACGCCGTCGAAGTTGCCGATGGTAAGCGCGATGCGATCGTGGCCGGGGTGGGAAAATCCGCGAATGACCTGCACGCTGCTTTGCCGGGGAGCGGCTCCCGGAAAATAACCGGAAGGCTTTGATAAACCTCAATTTTACCCTGCGCCGTGGGTCGCGGTCCAGCGCTAGCCTCTTCCAATGGCATAGGAGGCTGAAAGGGTGTCCGTGTTTCCAACGGCATATGAGGCTGAAATGAGCGGTTTGGGTCGATCATCCACCGATGGTGATCGATATGAACGAAGCAAGACTCGAGACGATCGAGCAGATC
>DATNNK010000135.1:0-3447 GCA_035601875.1 Casimicrobiaceae bacterium
GACCAAGACTCGGAACGCGCTTGTCGCGATGCAGAAAGAGGTGGCGATCGCCAAGGGCAACCTCGACAAATTTAAGAACGAGGAAACGAGCCTGGTGGGGCTGGAAAAGCCACTGTTCGATCTGCGCAACCCCGGTCTGATTTCGATTCCACTCGGCTTCCTCGCCGTGATCCTGGGTTCGCTGCTCTATCGCGACAAGCGCGCCGAAGACATGTGGGACGAGCTCTATGTGCGTCAGAACACCGGCATCCTCGCCGCCAAGGCCGCCGCACATTAGCGCAACGCTGAACCGGGTTCTGGAACCCCCGCCGCGAGCGGGGGTTTTTGCTTGGCGCAATCTTTTCGTCTTCAGCATTGCTGGGGGGCCGCCGTGAGCGCAGCACCCGAATTGCTGGTAGAAGCGACGCGCGAGTTTCTTCGCCGCCACACCCCATACGACCGGATGGGCGACGACGCGCTATCGTTCATGATCTCGCGGCTCAAGCTCGCCTATTTCGCCAAGGACACACCGGTTCTCTCCCCACAAATGGGGACAGTAGAGCATCTGCACATCGTTCACCGTGGGCTCGTCGGCAGCCGCACTACCGATTCGCACCTGGAACCGGATGCGACCCTTGGCCCAGGCGAGGTTTTTCCCGTCGGCGCGCTGTCGGCCGGTGGGGCGAGCACCAAGCTTTACCACGCGGTACAGGACACGTTTTGCTACCTGCTTGCGCGCGACGACTTCGCCGAGCTGCGGCGGCAGTCGCCCGAGTTCGAGCGTTTTTGTACACAGGCGATCACTGAAACGCTCAAGCAGTCGTTATCTCAGTTGCAGAGTCAGTACAGCCACCTTGCCGCCGAACAGCAGACGATGACCCGCCCGCTCGCCGAGCTGATCCGGCGCGCGCCCGTGACCTGCGCGGTAACGGCGCCGCTCTCAGAGGCACTGACAGCAATGCGCGAGGGGACGGTCCGCACCGTCGTTGTCGTCAACCCCGACGGGGCGGCCGCCGGCATCTTCACTCTGATCGATTTGCTCCAGCGCGTCGTGCTGCCCGGCAAGCCGCTGTCGACACCGACCGCCGAGGTGATGTCCGCGCCGGCGATCACGCTACCGGCGACGGCCACGGCCTCCGAAGCGCTGCAGACGATGGCCGAGCGCGGTCTCCGCCAGATCGTCGTCGTCCATGACCAGCGTGTCGCAGGGCTGGTTTCCGAGCGCGACCTGTTTTCGCTGCAGCGGGTCTCGATGGGGCAGGTTACCGCGACGTTGCGGTCGGCACGCGATTTAAACGGCTTGAAGCGCGCCGCGGAGGACATCCGACGCCTCACGCAGAACCTGCTCGCACAGGGCGTCGCCGCCGAGCCGCTGACGCGGACGATTGCCGCGCTCAACGACGCGCTTACGCGGAAACTCATCGAGCAGGCGCTCGCCCGCCATGACCTCTCCGACTGCGACTGGTGCTGGCTCGCGCTGGGGAGCGAAGGCCGCGGCGAGCAGACGTTCGCGACCGACCAGGACAACGCACTGGTGTTCGTCGCCGGCGATAACAGCGCCGCGGAGCGCCTGCGCCCACGGCTGCTCGCGTTCGCGGAGACGGTCAACGCCGACCTCGATGCAGTGGGATTCCCGCTGTGCACCGGCAAGGTCATGGCGTCGTATCCTGAGCTTTGCTTGTCGGCGGACGAGTGGAAGGAGAAATTTCTGGCGTGGATTCGCGAGCCAACTCCCGAGGCGCTGCTCAAGGCTAACATCGTGTTCGATTTCCGACCGCTGTACGGGGACATCACGCTGGTGGATTCACTGCGCGCGTGGCTCAACAGCTTCACGCAGGAAGGCAAGATCTTCCTCCGGCTCATGGCGCAGAACGCGCTGGAGGTCGGACCGCCACTCGGGCTGGTCCGCGCGTTCGTGACCGACGACGCTACGGCGCAAAAGGGCACGTTGAACCTGAAGACCCGCGGCACGCGACTCTTCGTCGATGCTGCGCGCGTATTTGCGCTCGCTTTCGGAATGGCGGAGACCGGCACCGCGGCCCGGCTGCGCACCGCGGGCAAGCGGTTGAACGTCGAAGAGCGGCACGTGGATGCAACGATTGAAGCCTTTCATTTTCTACAGCTGCTGCGGCTCCGGCAGAAGGATTTGCCCGATGCGCAAGGCGCGGCGAACCTGATTGATCCTTATGCGTTGAATGAAGTGGACCAGCGGATGCTGAAGGAAGCGTTTCGCCAGGCGCGCAAGCTGCAGCAGCGGCTTCAAAGCCACTACCAGCTGTGACGGCGATGACATGAATCGCCTCGATAGCGCACTTGGATTTCTGTGGGGAGGTCCGAACGTCGATGGCGTGCAAGCGGAACGTCTTATCGCGTGGCGCAAGCTGCCGCCGGCCAATCTGGCGCTGCCGCATGTCCGAGCGCGGTACGTTGTCGTCGACACAGAAACCACAGGTTTGGATATGCGCAGCGACCGGGTTATCGCGATCGGTGCTGCAGCCATCTCCGCCCGCTGGCTTCCACTCTCCGACTGCTTCGCGACGGTGTTGCGGCAAGACAAGGCGAGCGCGAACGAAAACATCCTAATCCATGGCATCGGCGGGCAGATGCAGCTCTCCGGCATCGAGCCTAAGGCGGGAATGCTTGACTTCCTCGACTACGCTGGCAAGGCACCGCTGGTTGCGTTCCGCGCCGAGTTCGATCGGACGATGCTTACGCGGGCGCTCAAGTCGATTCTCGGAGTGTCATTTCATCATCCGTGGATCGACCTGGCGTTTCTGCTGCCGGCACTGTTTCATGGAACCGAATGCAACACACTCGAGGACTGGCTGGCGCACTTCGATATCGCTCCCGCGGCTCGCCACCAAGCGTTGGCCGACGCGTTCGCCACGGCGCAGTTGCTCCAGATTGTGCTGCATGCGGCCGATCGTCACAGCATGGGCAACGCGGCACTTTTGATCGCGATGCAGAAAGCTCAGCACTGGCTGGGCAAACGACATTGAGCAACGTGCCGACGCGTCTCGTTGCTTGCATCGCTCCTCGGATGTGGCCGCCACGCGCGGCGTTGAACGTGATCGTGACTGGGGGCTACCGGCGATCGATGCTATCGGCGGACCAGAAATCTGCGGGCGGTTCAGCTATTGCTACAAACTGAGGTCTAATCCTGTCAGGCTGGTTGCGACCGCCGAACCCGACGGTCGCAGACCGGCCAAGTTCTGCCGTTCGTCCATCTATAAAAGCGGACGTTGCTAACATCGTGCCTAACAGCACCTTCCCTTGATGGGTGTTACATTTCATTCTGGAGCGGCGACCAGAGAACAACCAACACTGAGGAGCGACCGATGAAGAAGCCAAACTTAGCGCTATTCGCGGCAGGGGCACTGTTGAGCACCAGCGCGTTTGCCATCCCGATTGCATTGCCAAGCGGTCCACTCTTCGTCGAGTTTCTCGCCGCCGAGCAATATAGCAAGA
>DATNNK010000136.1:0-6185 GCA_035601875.1 Casimicrobiaceae bacterium
CGTCTATCTCGACGGGCTGGCGGCGGGACTGATCGGCGTTGCCGGGGCTCAAGACTGGTGTGCTACAGAACGGCCGGATCCCGGACGTTGCGGGCCCTCGCTTTAGGGCATAGGATGCAGCAACTCTATCGGAGGTCCGCCATGCGTCATCCCTTGTTGTCGGTCGCTATCGTGGCCGCATTCAGTTGCTCGGCAACAGCGTATGCGCTGACCTGCCACATCGTCCTCGATCGGGCCGATACTGTCGTCTACCGCGATATCGTGCCACCGGTGGATCTCAGTGAACGTGGGCGGGCCGCTCGGACCGCCATGCGCCAGCGTGGCGAGTTCCTGTTGATGATCGAAGCGGATCAGTGCTCGAGATTTGTCGCCACGACGGGTGCAGCCGGCGCTGGCGGTGCCACCGTCGACGAAATCGTCGCCGGGCTGCGTTCGTATCAGGTCACAGGGAGCGGTGCCGGGGTCATGTCCAGCGGCGTCATGTCGAGCGCCCGACCAAGCGCAGGCCCGGCGGCGGCGCCAGGCGCGCCGCCAGCTCTCCCGGCGCCGAGTGGCGGGCGACCCTATTAACGCGTCGATCGCACGCCACCCCCCAACCGCGAGCTGCCCGGGTGAAAGCCCGGCTGATCGCGGCGGCGACGAAAATCGCGGGGTCTTCTAGGCCTCGTACTTGAACGAGAGCGAAACGCGGGCCCGGTAGGCGATAACCTTGCCGCCATCGACTTTGACATCGAGCTTGACGATGTCGGCGACCCGCAAGTCGCGTAGGGAACCAGCGGCCGTTTCGATTGCGCGCTTTGCCGCGTCCTCCCACGAGACCGAACTCGTTCCGACCAGCTCCGTAATGCGGTAAACGCTCTCGCCGCGCGCTTTCCTGCTTTTTGCCTTGGCCATTTTTTTCTCCAGATTGATGTTGGCGTTGCGATGCTTCTTCGTTCGGCGGCTCATCGCCGTCTTGCGACTCTATGCGGTAGCTTCGTCCAGCACGCCATGCTGATTGAGATTGATCTTCGCGAAATGAGCGTGCGATTGCTTGAGGTCCAGCGGGATCTTGCCGTTCGCCTTGGTGGTTCCACTGGCGACTTCGGCAACCCGGTATTCGAAGCCGTGCGGAAGGTTGATGTTGACTGCGTGCTCTGCGCCGGTAACCGCGTTACGGATCGGCTCACCGGATGACTCGATCATGCCCGCCACCACGAGCTGCGCCGTCCGCGCCTTGAAGTCCATTTCCAGGCGTATGGACTTGAACACCGGTTCGAGTTTGTTGGGGCACATCGCGTTATAAACCCACCACATCGTTGCCATGTCCTTGGTTTCCTGGCCGGACATGATCCTGATCAGCGCGTCGCGCTGCCTGGCGTCGGTGCGCTCATCGATGATGAGCTGCATGGTGCCATTGCCGAGATGGACCGGGCCGGGCCACTTATAAAGAGCGATGCTGCGCAGTCCGTCGAGATTGACGTCACCGAAGTTGCCCTTGTCGATCTGGAAGCCATTGATGGCTTCGCAGGACCCGTAGGTCGGCAACGCGTTGAACTGACACGGACAGCCATAAGCGCAGTTGCAGTTGGCAAATTCGCGACCTTGAACCCGCCATTCGACCATTGCCATTTGTTCACTCTCCTCGATCAGGCCCGGCATGCCAACGACGCGTGCGGGCGTCGAGTGCAAGCGGTGAACGCGCACGACGCTTCGCGGCGGTGCGGCGATGCTAAGCCGACCCGCGTATGACCACGTCGACCTCTTTTTAAGCCCGGTGCAATCGCTTGTCAATGCGGATTATTCATGGCCGGTCGCGCCGCACCCGTGCGCGCCCCATGAGTCTGCCAGCGCGAGGGGTTTCCGGCTCATTCCGTCCAATCCGGACTCGGGATGGTTCGCGCAACGAGCGCTCCCAGCGCAGTCATGCCGGCGAGGACGACGAAAATGACGCGATACGCCTGATCGAGGCTCGCTGTCAGCGTCGCACGCTCGCCCTCGCTTAGACGATCGATATACGCCGGGCCGCCTTCGATGACCTCGCGCACCGCTGTGGAGGTCACTGCGTCCGGCGTCGCGAGCAAAGCGAAAAGTATGGCGCCGACGATCGCGACTCCGATCGCGCCGCCCACCGCGCGTGAAACCGAGATCGATGCCGTCGCCGCTCCCAGCGATTCGCGCCCTGAAGCATGCTGAACCGCAACCTGCGTCGGAGGCATCACCATTCCGAGCCCGGCGCCCACGAGCACCGTCAGACTCAACACGGTCAGGGTCGAGTCGATGTTGACCGTGACCGCAAGCAGCAGGAAGGCCAGCGTCGCGAGGGCGAGCCCCAGCTGCGGGAAAAGCGTCACTTCCCCCGTGCGCGTTACCAGTCGACCCGTGATGGCAGAAGAGGCCACCATCGAAAGTGTAATCGGCAGCAGGAGCAGGCCCGACTGACCGATGCCGAGGCCGCGGCCCAGCTGCAGGTACAACGGCAAATAAAGAATGGTTGAAAAAAGCGCGCCGGCGAAACAGATGACCACCGCATCGGAACGAATGATGGCAGGAATACTGAAAAAGCGAATCGGAATCACAGGATCCGCCGCGTGTCGCTCCCAGATGACAAGCAGCGTAAAGCCGATCAATGCGCCGCCGGCAAGCGCCACCATCGGCCACGATCGCCAGTCGAACCGGTGCCCTCCGGACGACAACGCGAACAAGAGCGCCAGCGCGGACAGCGTGAACAGCAGGGCGCCGACGATGTCGGGGCGAAAGCGGCCTCGCCGGACGATGGTCGGTTGCGGAATGCGCCATGCGAGCAAGGCGGCGACCAGCCCGAGTGGGAGGTTGATCGCAAACACGGCCCGCCAACTAAGATGCTCGGTCAGATACGCACCAAGCACCGGCCCGGAGGTACTCGCGAGCGCGAACACGGTGGCGAAATAGCCCGAGAAGCGGCCGCGCTCGCGCGGCGACACATGCTCGCCGATCAGTGCTTGCGCGAGCGTCATCAAGCCGCCGCCGCCGAGGCCCTGCACGGCGCGCGCGGCAATCAGGAGCAGCAGGGTCGGAGCCAGAGCGCAGGCCAGCGACGCCACGGTAAAAACGGCCAGCGCGCCCAGCAACATATGGCGCCGTCCGAAGCGATCGCCGAGGTGGCCGTACAGCGGTGCCGCGATCGTCGCCGCCAGCAGATAGGCGATGACAACCCACGACAGATCGGCCAGTCCGCCCAAGGACCCCGCGATCGTCGGCAACGCGCTGGCGAGAATCGTCTGATCGGCCGCAGCGAGAAACATCGCGACCATGACGCCGGGAAAAACCCGAAAAAATGCTTGGCGCGAGGTCAGCGGCTCGGCCGCAGCCGCAGCCAGTGGCGCAATTTCGACCTCGTTCGACGGATCCGAATCAGCGTGAGGCGGCATGGATGCAGCGAATTCGGCGATCGAAAAAAGGCACGCTTGGCGTGGGCTCGTCGCCAGACTTATCGTCCCGCATCGCATCCACCTATCGTTGGTGCGAGAGTGTCTTGCGTTCGCGAAACATAGTAGCAGAACGCATTCATCGTCCGCCCGCCCAACACCCGCGGCGCTCGCCCCGCGTCTCCGGGCGCTCCCGGTGCTACACTTATTGGCTCCCTGTGGCCTAGGATAATTGCGCCAGCGAGGCGCGAACCGGCAGACGCCGGTTGCCCTATCCCTCGTTTGACGCCGGAGTGCACGCTCATGTTCAAGGTCGCCGTTGTCCAGCAACCGCCGGTGGTGCTCGATCGGATGCAAACCATCAACAGCGCCGTCCTGCACGTCGCAGAGGCCGCTGCCAAGGGAGCGACGCTGGTGGTGTTCCCGGAAACATTCATTCCCTGCTATCCGGCCTGGATATGGCGGCTTCGTCCCGGGACGGACGCCTCGGTGACGTCGAAACTGCACGCGCGGCTGCTGGAGAATTCGGTCACTGTCGGACGCGGCGACCTGGCACCCCTGTGCGACGCGGCGAAACAACATCGGCTCACCGTCGTGTGCGGTTTCAACGAGCGTGACGAGGATGCGAGTCGAGGTACGCTCTACAACTCCGTGGTTGTGATTGGCGCCGACGGCTCCATACTCAACAAGCATCGCAAGCTAATGCCGACAAATCCGGAGCGCATGGTGTGGGGGTTCGGCGACGGATCGAGCCTCAAGGTCGTCGACACGTCCTGCGGGCGCATCGGCACGCTCATCTGCTGGGAGAACTTCATGCCGCTGGCGCGGTACGCGCTCTACGTGCAGGGCCTCGAAATATATATCGCGCCAACCTACGACAGCGGCGATGGCTGGATCGGCACCTTGCAGCACATCGCGCGCGAAGGATGTTGCTGGGTGATCGGCAGCGGAACCGTCATGCGGACCAGCGACCTGCCCGCGGATTTTCCGGAGCGCGGCCGGCTTTATGCCGACGCGGACGAATGGATCAACGAAGGCGACTCGGTGGTCATCGCGCCCGGCGGCGCCATAGTCGCCGGCCCGATGCGCAAGGCCACGGGCATGCTGCTGGCAGACATCGAGATCGACGCCGTCGCGGCCGCACGGCGCCGCATCGATGTCGCCGGCCACTACGCGCGGCCGGATGTGTTTCAACTGCACGTTAACCGGCAGCCACAATCGCCGGTCCGGTTCGCCTAAAGCCGCCGGCGAGCGTGCTGTCGATGCGCTTACCGGTTTTGTCCCAGTTGCCGCTTCGCCAAGGATAAGCGTCAACCGTGGCGATCTCCGAAGCCGTCCTCGATGCATTAAAGCGGCGCGCACGCGAAGCAGCGACGCATGCCTACGCGCCTTACTCCGGGTTTGCCGTCGGCGCGGCGGTGCTTACCGACGGCGGTGCAATCCACAGCAGCACCAACGTCGAAAATGCGTCGTTCGGACTGTCGAATTGCGCCGAGCGCAATGCGATTTTCCAGGCCGTCGCGCACGGTGCACGCAAGCTCGCGGCGCTGGCGGTCTACACGCCGACGGCAGACGCAACGATGCCGTGCGGCGCCTGCCGCCAAGTGCTGGCGGAGTTCGGCGCCGACGCGATCGTCATCTGCTGCACCGACGACGACGCGCGCGAGCGGCGGTTCGGGCTCGCCGAGCTGTTGCCGGCCGCATTCGGACCGGCGAGTTTGTGACCTCGGTTAAACTCGGTTAACCTCAGTTGCCATTTCAGTTGGCACTCTAGTTGCCACCTGAGTTGCCACCTCAATTCCCAGCCATGGAGCGAACCGCATGACCGTGCCCACCAAAACCGCTGTTGTCACCGGCGCCGGTACCGGTATCGGCAAAGCCGTCGCACTGGGTCTGCTGCACAAGGGCTACAGCGTTGCCCTGGCGGGACGCCGACGCGAGCCCCTCGAGCAGGTCGTCGCGGAGGCCGGGCTTTCCGCGACGCGCGCGCTGGTCGTTCCCACCGATGTCAGCGATGCCGGCTCGGTGAGCCAACTCTTCGCCAAGACACAGGCGACTTTTGGTCGGCTCGACCTCCTGTTCAACAATGCCGGCGTCGGCGCGCCGGCGATCGACTTGGACGAGCTTTCCTACGAACAATGGAAGAAAGTCGTCGACATCAATCTCACCGGCTCGTTTCTTTGCACCCAGCAGGCGTTCAAGCTGATGAAGACCCAGAAGCCGATGGGCGGCCGGATCATCAACAACGGCTCCATTTCGGCCCATGCGCCGCGACCGAATTCGGCGCCGTACACTTCCACCAAGCATGCCATCACCGGGTTGACCAAATCGACGTCGCTCGACGGACGGAAATACGATATCGCGTGCGGTCAAATCGACATCGGCAACGCGCACACCGAGCTGGCGGCGAGAATGGCCAAGGGAGTGCCGCAGGCAAACGGCTCCGTTGCCGTCGAGCCGCTGATGGACGTTGCGCACGTCGCGAGCTCGGTGTTGTTCATGGCCAGCCTGCCGCTCGACGCCAACGTTCAATTCCTGACCGTCATGGCCACCAAGATGCCCTTCGTCGGAAGAGGCTAGCGATCAGGCAAGCGCCGATCACACCGCGCCGATCGGCTATTGGCCGTGATCGGTATACGGAATGCTCGCGCAGTGAGCCACCTGACCCCAGAATCCCTCGCAATATTGCGCCCGTAGCCGCTGCTCGCACGAGAACCGGCCCCACATATCGTCGCGCGGGCAGCGTGCGATCGCCTCGTTCATCAGCTGCCACCGGTCGGGACGCGGTACTTCGCGAAT
>DATNNK010000137.1:0-3223 GCA_035601875.1 Casimicrobiaceae bacterium
GCGTGTGTTCCCGAATTGTCCCCGATATATCCACAAGTATCAGCGAGTCGAGCGATCGTCTTTCGTGCCCAAAGCCGGATGCGAAACGCCGGTGCCGAACTGGAAAAAGAGCGATTGGGCCACCGACGTCCTGCCCGAAAAAGATCCGGCACGGTCCGGGTAAATAAGCCGCGCTAGCGCACTTCAAGCCCGTGTTTCTTGTGCCACCCGGCGATGGATTCCTTGGGATATTCGCGGTAGTGCTTGTGCGCGCGGCCCTTTGGGACGTCTGCCCAGGGTGCGGCGTAGTTGAGCATGAGCTCGATGTCCTGCTTTGGCTTGGGCAAAGGCGTGTCTATCGCTGACGCGAAGGGGTACACCCATTCCGGCCATTGCGGATCCCACACCCATAGCGCACTTGCGCACTTCGCGCAGAAGTTGCGGCGCGCCTCCGATAAGGTACCGCGGGTTCCGCGCTTCGCACCCTTTTCCTTGATTCTGGCGCGGTACACGCCGACGTTCTTGGCGCCGGTCACCTTTAGCGTTGCCGTCTCGCCCATGATGTTGATCGCGTAGCCGCCGCCGCCCGCGGTCTTGCGGCATATCGAGCAATAGCAGCGCATGAACGGTTGCGGTGTGTGCGAGTCAACGGTGAATTTGACCGCGCCGCAATGACACGAGCCCTTGAGCTTCATCGTCGCCTCCTTGATTCAGGAGCTGACGATGATAGCGCGGGACAACGACGCGCGCACGCTGGTGAAAGTAACGCCGGCTGCGTTGCGGCAAGGTACCGCCGGCGCGAGCGTCGATCCTAGGCTGCGGCCTGTGCGCCGAACTTGGAGCGCTCGAGTTTTTTAAGCTCGCTCCCCAGGTACGAGGCGATGGAACGCATGCCATAGACGCCGGCGGCGGACTCCGCGGCGGCGTTGTAATTGGTATTGGTGTTGACGTCGTAGGTGTACATTTCCCCGCTCACATCGGTGATGAACTCGATGCCGGCGATGCCGATGCCGTTGTCGGTAATGAAACGCCGGTAGCGTTCGACGATCGGGTGCGCGAAATCGCGGACAATCTGGAATCGCGGCGCCGCCTGGCTCGATGGTGCCTCACCCGCCGGGCAGAAGGCATCGTCGACCTGGCACACGTCCGCGGGGCACAGCTCGAATCCGAGCGTGGTGTCGACCCGCACCGCATAGAGAAATCTGCCGCCGACGAATTCGACGCGGGTAATGTACGGCTCCGGCGCGCGGATATATTCCTGGATCAGCATAATGCCGTCGACCGAATCTTCGAACGCCGGGCCGTCGACATGCGCGGTCAGCGCCTCGACACTCTGGAACAGCTTCACGCCCAGGCCCTTGCCCGCGCGATTGTGCTTGGTGATGAATGGCCCGCGCATTTTCTTCGCGGCCAAAATGGTTTTGTCACGGCCGACGGCTGCGATGGTGTGTGGGGTGCGAATGCCGTGGCGGCTCAGCGCGGCGTATTGCGCGATCTTGCTGATCTCGAGTCGCAGCGCGCTGCCGTTGTTGATTACGCGTCTGCCGTGGGACTCCAGCCAGGCGAGAATTCCGGCGGTCAGCTCAGGCGCGTAACGGTGGCCGCGGGTGTGCGACGACGCGCTCATTCTGTTGTAGAACACGCCCTCCGGCGGACTTGTCGAAAGATCGAGGGAGTCCTCGTTGATGAACCACTCTTCATAAGGCAGATCGAGCGCGGAGAAGGCGGCCCGCAATGGCTCGACCCAGGCTTCATTCTCGTGAATGACGAAAATTTTTGGCACGGTGGGATCCTTGGTCATACAGCCTTCGTCAGCGAAGGGGTCACGGAAGTTCACGCTACGCAGTAAAGCGTGCCACGGGAAGGAACCGGAAATGCCATGGATGTTGCCGAAGGTGCTATGCCATCACCGAGGCCGGCGGACGAATCTTTTTCTTCGTCGTCCCCGCCCCCGATTCAAGCATTCGAGGGCAGGCTTCAGCGGGCACCAGGGACGTTCGGCCGCAAAAGACACTGGATTCCCGCTCAGTCGCCAAAATAGCGGCAATGACGAGCCTCGGTACGCGGCGCTATCGGTGCCGCGGGTCGAGCGCGTCGCGCAAACCGTCGCCGACGAGATTGAACGACAGCACCAGCAGAAAAATGGACAGACCGGGCCATACCGCCATCCACGGCGCGTTGTCGATGTAGTTCTTGGCGGTGTTGAGCATGCTGCCCCACGAGGGCGCCGGCGGCTGCTGACCAAGGCCCAGAAATGACAGGCTCGCCTCGGCGATGACCGCCGCCGCGATCGCGAGCGTCGCCTGCACGATCAGGGGCGCGACGACATTGGGCAGGATGTGGCGAAGCGCGATGCGCAGATGCGAGTTACCGATCGCGCGCGCGGCCTCGACGTAGTCCTCGACCTTGATCGAGAGCACCTGGGCTCGTGTCAGGCGTATGAACACGGGCGTCGCCGAGATCCCAATGGCGATCATCGCATTGGTGAGGCTGGGTCCGAGGAAGGCAGCGAGCGCGATGGCCAGGATGAGAAACGGGCAGGCAAGCATGGCGTCGGTAATGCGCGAGATGAGCGCGTCGATCCAGCCGCCGACGTAGCCGGCAAGCAAACCGATCGGCACCCCGAGCGACAGCGAAATACACACCGAGACGAGGCCGGCGAGGAGCGACGCGCGCGCTCCCCAGATGACGCGCGATGTCACGTCGCGCCCGATCTCGTCGGTGCCGAACAGGTGCGCTGCGCTAGGCGCCTTGCGCACTTCGCTCCACGACGTTTGCAAGGGATCGTGCGGCGCTATCGTCGGCGCCAATAGGGCAAGCACGACAAAGAACACGACGACGCCAAGACCGAGCATGGCACCGCGCCGGCGCTTCAGCCGCCGCAGCACACGCTGTCGCGGCGTGAGCTCGCGCAAGGCAGGAACGTCGGCGGCCAGCGTTGCCATTAAGTTGCCACCGAAGTTGCCACCGCAGTTGCCAACTGAGCTGCGACCTTATTGGTCACCTGAGTCGTCATTCTGGTCTACCCTCGCAGGCGCGGATTGACGACGAAGTACGCGAGGTCGGCGAGCAGGTTGAGCACGATGTACGCCGTGGCGGTAAACAGCACCACGCCCTGCACCACGCTGTAATCGCGATTGAACACCGCGTCGACGATCAGTTTGCCGAAGCCGGGGATGGTGAATACCTGTTCGGTCAGCACCGCGCCGGAGAGCAGCGTCCCGAATTCGAGCGCACCGAGCGT
>DATNNK010000138.1:0-2238 GCA_035601875.1 Casimicrobiaceae bacterium
CTCGATCCGTTCGATGCCTCGCTAAGCGCGATCGAGGACTTCGATGACCGACATGCTGGTCGCGTACGCGACGACGCTGGTCGTATTCTGTTGCTGTGACTTCGTCTGGCTGGGATGGATCGCCAAGGATTACTATCAGTCTCAGCTCGGCGGTCTGTTGCTCGCCCAGCCGAATTGGTCGGCGGCGGTGATTTTCTACGCGCTTTACGCCGCAGGCATCGTCATTTTCTGCATCTCGCCGGCGCTCGACGCGGCGTCGCTGGCCATGGCCGCGCTGCTCGGCGCCCTGCTCGGCGCGGTTGCCTATGCAACGTACGATCTGAGTAATCTAGCGACGCTCAAGAGCTGGCCGCTTGCGCTGTCCTTGCTCGACATTGCGTGGGGTGCATTCGTTACCGGCGTCGCCGCCAGCGCGGGATATCAAATCACCAAGCTTGTCGGCGCTGCGACATAGGCGATCCGGCTCCTCACCATGTCGATTTCCTGACCCCGTGCAAAATCAATACTTGCACTTCGCTCGCAGATCGATGTTCTGCTGCATCACCACCTGATAATCGGGCGACGGCGCCTGAACATACTTCGCCAGCTCCTGAATCCGCGGTTGATTCGCCTGGAGGCGCTTGACGACCGGCTCCATCTGCATGTTCAGCCCCTGGCGCTTGCCCAGGTCGCCGGCACGCTGCGCCGCGGCCGCCTGACTGCTCAGTCGCTGCAGCTCGCATTGGTCCGGCGCCATCTTGCTCTGGATATTCATGAACTCCTGCGCTTCCTTGCTCACCGCAAAGGCGTTGCCGGCGGCGAGCATGGAAGCGAGCATGCCGAGCGTGATGTGAGATCTCGTTAGCATGACCACTCCACGACTAGCTTCAAGCGCAACAGCTTACCCCAATGATCCCGACCCGCGAAATCCGCACGGTCACAAAGCCGAACGTCGACGGTATAGGGTGCGCGAAGCATCGCGCGCCATCGGTCTTGAGATCGTCGGCAGCATTCGCAATCCGTTGCCAGGATCGACGGCGCCCGTTCATCGGTGCCCATATTTATCGCGTATAAGCGAATAGATGGCGAAATTCCTGCCGCGTTGGGCACGCAATGCCGCGTTGATACTCGCCGCGCTGGTCGCGTTGGGTTACGCCGGCGCCTTGGGCACGCTTTACCTCACGCAGGAGCGGCTGGTCCTTCCTGGGACGGTACTCGCGGCCGACTTCCGTTTCCAGTTCGACCAGCCATTCGAGGAAGTGTGGATCCCGGTCCAGGGTGCGTCCCTGCACGCGCTGCATTTCAAGCAGCCGAATCCACGCGGCGTCGTGTTCTTCCTGCATGGCAACGTTGGCAATGTGTCCACGTGGACCACCGGCGTGGACTTCTATCGGCGCGTCAATTACGACCTGTTCATCGTCGACTATCGAGGTTACGGCAAGAGCACCGGCCGCATCGAAAGTGAGGCACAGTTGTATGCCGATACGCGCGCTGCGTACGACGCCATGGCCTCGCTCTATCGCGACAAGCCGATCGTGATCTACGGCCGCTCCCTAGGCACCGCGTTGGCCGCCGCGCTCGCACGCGACGTCCATCCGCAGCTGCTGGTGCTGGTGTCCCCCTTTACCAGCCTCTCCGCTACGGCGGCGCAGGCGTATCCGTGGGCTCCCGGGTGGATCCTGAAGTATCCGCTGCGTACCGACACCATTATCGGCGACGTGAAAAGCCCGATCCTGTTGGTCCACGGCAGCGACGACAAGCTCATCCCGCTCGCGCACAGCGAGCGCCTCAAAGCGCTCGCACGATCGCCGGTGGAGCTGCTTGTAGTCCCGGGGGCGGGTCACAATGACATCCATAAGTTTCCCGTCTATCTCGACGGGCTGGCGGCGAGATTGATCGGCGTTGCCGGGGCTCAGGAGTGCTGTGCTACAGACCGGCCGGATACCGGACGTTGCGGGCCCATGCTTTAGGGCATAGGATGCAGCAACTCTATCGGAGGTCTGCCATGCGTCACCCCTTGTTGTCGGTCGCCATCGTGGCCGCGTTCAGTTGCTCGGCAACAGCGTATGCGCTGACCTGCCACATCGTCCTCGATCGGGCCGATACTGTCGTGTACCGCGATATCGTGCCGCCGGTGGATCTCAGTGACCGTGGGCGGGCCGCTCGGACCGCCATGCGCCAGCGCGGCGAGTTCCTGTTGGTGATTGAAGCGGATCAGTGCTCGAGATTTGTCGCCACGACGGGCGGAGCCGGCTCTGG
>DATNNK010000139.1:0-3362 GCA_035601875.1 Casimicrobiaceae bacterium
GTACTCGCCGAATTCCATGTCGAGCACGCGCCGCCACTGCACGCCGGGTGGCGTGGCATTGGCGTGCCGGCACGCCGTCGTGCACGTCTGGCAGCCGACGCAGCGGCGCAGATCGGCCACCATGGCCCAGCGGGTCATCGCCTGACCTCCGCGTTTCGCGGGATCGGTGTGCGAGATGGTCCGACGGAAGGTCCTACCTTGGCGATTTGCACGCGCACGATGTCGGCGCCCGAGCCGGTGGCGTCGGTCAAGTCCATCGACATTGTCGCCAGCGTGTTGAGGCTCGGTACGCCGAAGTCCTTGGCGAACGGCGTGGCCCAGTGATCGAATTGGCCGATCATCAGCAGCGTATCGGGGCGAATGCCCTGGCGCAGCACCGCGCGGCCGCGCACGCTGCGCAGCGGCGTCGCGATCTCGACGTCGTCGCCGTCGCCGATGCCCAGCCGCTTTGCCGCGCCGGTGTTCATGATCACGCCGCGATGGCCGGCGACGTTGTCGGCGACTTCCTTAATCAATTGCATGCCGACGTTGCCGCCCCAGGCGTACTGCATGCTGCGCGAAGTAAGCAGCCAGAACGGATAGTCCTGCGGTCGGCCCCCGGCCACGGCAACCGCCGCCTCCCAAGGCGCGGCGAAATCCTTCCACACCGGCAGCGCCTGATATTCCTCGAGCTGGCGGTCCCACCAGAACATATCGTGTTCGTGCAAGCGCCGACCGAGCTCTGCCCCAACGCGCTTGAGCCGTTCCTGATACGGCATCTCGAAACGCAGACCGCGCGCCACCAGTGTCGGAAACAGATACCAGTCCGTGCGCGGGAAAGGCTTGGTCGCGAGGCCGTTCTGCTTCCACCAGGCGAGATCGTGGATCTCCGCGCCGTCGCTTAACTCGGCGCTCGCGGCGCGGCAGACGGCGTCCCAGATCTCGTCTCGCGTGTGAGCGCGAGTGACATCGAGCGTAAAGTCGCCGTGCTCGCCCTTGAGCGGCACTCCGCCCGCGCCCTTGTTGATGGAGGCGTTGTATTTTTCGAGCAGCCCGGTGCGCTGCGCGAGCTCGGTGGCGATGTCGGTAAAGTCGCGCGCCTCGCCGAGAGTTTCGACGGCAGGTTGGCGGAGCGCGAAGCCCTGCCGGTCCCAGAACTGCTCGACGTATTTCGAGCCGCCGATGCGTATCAGCTGCAGGCTTTCGAGATCGGTCGCATCGGGCAGCAACAGGTCGGCAAAATGATTCGTCTCATCGCGCGTATAGGCAAACGCGACCACGAACGGGAAGCGCGCCATCTTCTGCCCGATGGCCGCGGTATCCCAGAAGGAGATGGCCGGATTGGTCCGGTATACGAACCACACGTCGGGGGCGGTGACGCGCGGCAGACCCTTGGGCGTGTCGTCGAGGAACATCCAGGAGAACTGCGTGGGCCCGAGCGCCTGGCTCCACGGACCGTTGCCGGCAAGCGGAATCATCGTCTTGTAGGCGTTGCGAATATTCGGTTTTGCCGACCAGCGCAGCTTGTCGGTCGGATTCATCGGATAGGCCATGAACCCGTCGGGCCCGGGCTGCACGCTTTTCAAGCGCTCCGACAGCGGACGATTGAGCCGCACCGTCGTGCCCAGCGTCCCTCCCGGCACTTCGAGACCGCCGACCAGCGTCGCGAGCATCGTGCGCGCCCAGCAGCACTCGTACCCGCCCCAGCCGTTGTTGACCGTCTTGCCGAGGCTTACCGCTACGGGACGAAAAGGTAAGCGCAGGCCCTCGATCTCGATCGTCTCGCCCACCCGGGCGTGAGCGATAAACTCGAACGCGATGCGACGGATGGTTGCCGCCGGCACCTCGCAAATCCGTTCCGCCCATTCCGGCGAGTACGGTGCCATGTGGAGGACAAATTTCGTGAAAGCGGGCTCTCCGATCAGCCGGCCGTCGCCGAGCACGTCCTCGTCCGCGCCGATCTCAACGGCATCGACTTGGTAGCGCCCATCGAGCGTATCGCCTGCCTCGGGCGTGTCGAACGGCACTGCGGCGTCGCGCGCGGCGTCCCACAGCAGCGGCTTCCTGGTCGTCCGATCGCGCAGGAAATAGCCGTTCGGACCGACCAGGTAGGGCGAGCCGGTATGCCGGCTGAGGAAGGCTACGTCGAGCCGCTCGCGCGGCAGCTCGTGCAGCAGCACGTGGATCAATGCAAAAAGGAAAGCGGCGTCGGTCTTCGGCTTGATCGGCACCCACTCCGCCGAGCAGGCACCGGTGATCGACAGATGCGGTTCCACCTGCACGCGCTTCATGCCTCGCGCACGCGCATCGGCGTGGCGCCAGATGCCAACGACTCCTCCCGACGCTTCGACATTGGCGCCGCACGAAATCAAGTAGTCGCAGAGCGGCGTATCGGGCGAGACGGTGAACGCCCGGTGCCACAGCTCGCCGTACAGGTGCTCCGAGTGATAGCACTTGACGCCCTGACCGGACCCGAAGCCCATGTCGACCGGCCCCCACGCCGCCAGAAACGCCGGGAAGGTGCCCATGTAGGACTGCGGTGTGCCACCGCCACCGAAGCTCGCGGCCATGCGCGGATAGCCCGATTCGTCCGTGAGGCCTGCGCTACGTAGCGCATTCAGGCGCGCCGCGATCAGCTCCAATGCTTCGTCCCAGGTGATGGACACGAAGCCCGGATCCTCGTCCCGCCCCTTCTTCGGATTGCTGCGCTTCATCGGCGTCAGCACGCGATTCGGGTTGTACGTTTTTTGCACCAGGCCGAACGCTTTCACGCACACCTTGCCGCCGCCGGGATGCACGCTCGCCGCGCAGAAATTCGGTTCCACCTCAGTGGCCACGCCGTCGACGACTTTGACGGTGAGCAAATCCGGCCCGGCAACGCACTGGTAGCAGTACGTCGGCACGCGCCTAACGCGTTCGGCCGGATGGTTCAAGCGAGGCCCGCCTTTTTCGCCTTGCCCGCAAGGCGTGCCTCGGTGGCCTTGAGGTCGACGACAAAGCGCCGATGCTTGCCGCGACAGATCGCATCCACACTGTCTTTGCCCTCGACGTCCAGCGTGACTGAGCGACCGTTGACCTCGGCGAGCGTCACTTTGAGTTCGACCGACATGTCCATCAGGGTCGCGGCAAGATGATCGAGCTCGATCCGTGTGCCGACCGAGTCCTCGCCGGGATCGAGGTGCTGGAGCAGCAGCTCGCGGCAAGTGACCTCAATATCGCGTACCAGCATGGGTGTCGCGTATACCCGCGCCTTCTCGCCCATGAAATCGATCGTACGCTCGCGGTCGACGGTCAGTTTCGAGGTTGCGGTCAGGCCTGCGGCCAGTGAAGCTTTCATTGGATGCTCCGGTTGTGGGTAGGAATGAAGTGTCGCATCGCGTTGC
>DATNNK010000140.1:0-2267 GCA_035601875.1 Casimicrobiaceae bacterium
AGTCATCGTCTGCTTCGTGGTCGCACCGCAAAAGCGCCGGCAAGGTATTGCGCGCGTACTGCTCGCCGCAGCGCTCGCGTCTTTCGCGGCGCGTGGAATAAAGCTGGTCGACGCGTTTCCGTTCAAGTCCGGCGCGAGCGAACTCGCCGCAGATCACTACCACGGTTCGCTTTCCCTGTTTCTCGAGCAAGGGTTCACGGTGCTGCGGGAGGACGAAACGATGACCCCGGTACGCAAGATTCTGCGATGAGCTTGGACGTGCGCCCCCACGACACGCGGCTTCCACAATATTTCGCCTTCCTCTACGGCGTAATGATCGTCTACGCGAGTCTGGAGCCTTTTTCCGGATGGATGGCACCGCTGCCTGGCACGCCGTTTTTTCTGTTCGCACCGTGGCCCGCGCGTTATCTGCGCTTCGACATCGCGATCAATGTCGTTGCCTATATGCCGTTCGGCTTTTTTGTCGCGCTGACGGGTAGGCACACACGGGCTGGCGCGCGATTTGCGATAGCGACCGCGATGGCAGCGCTGTTATCGGGCGCGTTGGAGACGACGCAGATGTTCCTGCCCTCGCGCGAGGCGAGTACGATCGATCTTCTTTCAAATACCGCAGGGGGCGCGCTCGGAAGCCTGGCGGCGCTGGTGCTCAACGGCACTCCGGGCTTGCGGGCACGCATCGCGCAATGGCGCCATCGCGTCTTTCTCGGAGGAAGGAGCGGCGACTTGGGCCTTGCGCTGCTCGGCATTTGGTTGCTGGCGCAGGTGAACCCCGGCATTCCCTTGTTCGCCGCAACTTTCGATCCCTCGCTGGAGCTGACCCGCGATCTTGCCGGCACACTGCTTCAGGCGGCGCAAAGCGCCTTCAATGTCGTCGGCGTGGGATTGTTCCTTGCGCTGCTCCTGCACCAGCGCCGTTACCTCGGTGGCGCGGGACTGGTGTTGATCGGCGTCGCCCTGATGCTGAAGGGCGCCGCCGCGGCGGTGCTGCTGCGCTCAACCGTGTGGGACAACTGGCTCAAGCCCAGCGTGACTTTTGGCGTCGTGGCTGGCGCGATCGCCTTGTTGTTGATGACCCGACTGTCGCGGCCGGTACAGACGACGCTTTGCGCCATCGCGCTTCTATCGTCGTTGATCGCCCCGCTGCTCGCGCCCGACATGTGGCAGGCGCGCGCACCGCTGGCCTTGTTCGACTGGCCTTATGGTCACTTGCTCAATTTCAATGGATTGACGCACGCCGTGCTCGTGGTCTGGCCGGTGCTCGCGAGCTGCTATCTGATGTGGCTCGTTGGGCAGCCGGCGTGGGGCGAGCGTACGCTGCCGGAGCAGCAAATCCCTCGCTGAGCTTTGACCCATCGCCAGCTCCCCGCTCGCTGTTTGCGATTTCGATGTCTTGCACCACCCACGGACGTTGCCGGCGTTCGCGTATAATTCGCGGCTCACTGCGCGCGCCCGAATGACTTACTACCAACGCCACGTCTTCTTCTGCTGCAACCAGCGCGATCCGCCGGAAGCCTGTTGCAATAATCACGGCGCGAGCGACATGCGGGCGTACGCGAAGCAGCGCATCAAGGAGCTGGGACTCAACGGCAAGGGTAAGGTCCGGATCAACAAAGCCGGTTGTCTCGACCGCTGCGACGAGGGGCCGGTTATCGTGGTTTACCCCGACGCAGTCTGGTACACCTACGTCGATCGGCACGACATCGACGAAATAATAGATTCTCACGTCGTGCACGGCCGCGTCGTCGACAGGCTCAAGATTTGACCCGGGGCGAGCGCCGCAGCTCGATTGCCGGTGCCGCCGGCACGCTCGAAGTCGCGTTCAACGTTCCCGAAGGCGCGGTGCGAGGCATCGCCCTCATCGCGCATCCCCACCCGCTTCAGGGAGGGACGCTCGACAACAAGGTCGTGCAAACGCTGGCCAAGACCTTCGCCGCTCTCGGCTATGCCGCCGTACGATTCAATTTTCGAGGCGTCGGCCAAAGCGAGGGCCAATTCGACGACGGCATCGGCGAAACGGACGACGCGCTGGCGGCGCTCGCGGCCGCGAAGCTCGAGTTCGGCGAACTGCCGGTCGCGCTCGCCGGCTTTTCATTTGGCTCGTACGTGCAAACTCGCGTAGCGCATGCCATTACCGCCGAGCGCCTGGTGTTGATCGGGCCGGCGGTAAAGCGCTTCCCTATCGAAGCCGTTCCGCCCGATACCATCGTCATTCATGGCGAGGAAGACGATGTCGTCGCGCTTGCCGATGTGTTGGCGTGGGCGAGGCC
>DATNNK010000141.1:0-2028 GCA_035601875.1 Casimicrobiaceae bacterium
CAGGCAGCGTCGCGTGGGACGATCAGGTGAAGGGTCGCATCGAGATCGCCAACGCCGAGCTCGATGACCTGGTCATCGCCCGCAGCGACGGAACGCCGACGTACAACTTTTGCGTCGTCGTCGACGATCTGGACATGAAGATCACGCACGTGATTCGCGGCGATGACCACGTCAACAATACGCCACGACAGATCAACATGATCCGCGCGCTCGGCGCCGAAACTCCCGTCTATGGCCACTTGCCGACGGTATTGGGTGCCGATGGAACCAAGCTTTCCAAGCGCCATGGCGCCGTCAGCGTCATGCATTACGCGGACGAGGGGTTTTTGCCCGAAGCGATGGTCAATTTCCTCGCTCGCCTCGGCTGGGCGCACGGCGACGACGAGATCTTTACGCGTGACCAATTGGTAAGCTGGTTCGACATCGCGCACGTGCATCCGGCGCCGGCGCGATTCGACGCCGACAAGCTGCTCTGGGTCAATCATGAGCATATCAAGCGGCTTACGGACGAGGCGCTCGCAGAGCGGCTGCGCCCGTTCCTGGAGCGAGCGGGGCTCGATGTCTCGCGCGGGCCCTCGCTCGCTAGTGTCGCGGCGCTGCTCCGAGATCGGACCGCGACCCTTGCCGAGATGCGCGATGAAGCGCGTTACTTCTACGAGCCGCCGCAGAATGCGTCACAGATTCCGGAAAGGTTTGCCAAGGTGATGACCGATGCAGTGCGAGACGCGCTTCCGGACTTACTCGAGGAGTTCGAGCGTATCGACTGGACCCGCGAGGCCATTGGCGCGGCAATCAAATCGGTCGCGGCAAGGAAGGGCCTCAAGCCGCCCCAAATCATGATGGCTGTGCGTCCGCTCGTCACGGGTGTTCCGCAGAGCCCGGCGATCGACGCGGTGCTCGCGCTGCTTGGGCGCGAGACCGTACGCGCGCGCATCGAGGCGGGCCTCGCTCTGCCGCCAAGCGTGCACAACACGCCATGAAGGCGTGAAGCGGCGCGATGCCTCGCCGCAGTCGGACTTTAGGTTTGTGCCGAATGAGGTGTTCCGGTAGAATAGAAATTTCCAGGACTTGTCGTCCATGACCAAGTTCGTTTTTGTGACCGGTGGCGTCGTCTCCTCTCTGGGGAAGGGCATCGCCGCCGCGTCTCTCGCCGCGATCCTTGCTTCCCGCGGCATCCGCGTCACCAATCTCAAGCTCGATCCGTACATCAACGTCGATCCGGGAACGATGAGCCCGTTCCAGCACGGCGAGGTCTTCGTCACCGAGGATGGCGCCGAGACAGACCTGGATCTCGGCCATTACGAGCGCTTCACCGATGTGAAGATGAGCAGGCGGAATAACTTCACCACTGGCCAGATCTACGAAAGCGTCATTCGCAAGGAGCGCCGCGGCGATTATCTCGGCGGCACGGTACAGGTCATTCCGCATATCACCGACGAGATCAAGAGCTGGATCGCCAACGCTGCCGCGGTGAATGGGACCGAGGCCGAAGTCGCGGTGGTCGAAGTCGGCGGGACGGTCGGCGACATCGAATCGCTGCCGTTTCTCGAGGCCATCCGCCAGATGGGCATTATTCTCGGCCGCGACAACGTCTGCTACATCCATCTGACGCTGGTGCCATTCATCGCCACCGCCGGCGAGATGAAAACCAAACCAACGCAGCACTCGGTCAAGGAGTTGCGCGAGATCGGCATCCAGCCTGACGTCGTGCTCTGCCGCGCCGACAGGCCTTTGCCCGACGGCGACCGCCGCAAGATCGCGCTCTTCACCAACGTGCCGCCCGAGGCCGTGATCCCGGCGCTGGATACCGATTCGATCTACAAGATTCCGGTCGCGCTTCATGCCGAAGGGCTGGACGAGATCGTTTGCCGCAAGCTGTCCCTGAGTCCTCGTCCGGCCGATCTCACGACCTGGCGCAACCTTGTCGAAGCGCTGGTGTATCCGCAGCACGAAGTCAACATCGCGATGGTCGGCAAATACGTCGACCTGACCGAATCGTACAAATCACTATCGGAAGCATTGACGCAC
>DATNNK010000142.1:0-4148 GCA_035601875.1 Casimicrobiaceae bacterium
ACGGGTTTGCATTCGGCGACCGCCTCGGCGCCGGACGGAAGCAGATCCAGCCTCATTCCGGCGGCGGTGTACTCGGTGCAGATCCTGATCGGCCCGATACCATCGAGCACGTCGAGCTTGGTAATGCATAAGCCATCGACGCCATTTAACTGCAGCGAGCGCTTGAGCGCCGGAAGATCGAGCCATCCGCAACGGCGAGGTCTGCCGGTCACCGATCCGAATTCGTTGCCTCGCTTGGCGAGCGTGGCGCCGATATCGTCCTCAAGTTCGGTCGGAAACGGGCCGGTCCCGACTCGCGTCGTGTAAGCCTTGACGATACCGAGGACGTAGTCGAGCAGCTGCGGGCCGATGCCGCACCCGGGAGCAGCCGCGCCCGCGAGACAGTTGGACGAGGTCACATAGGGGTAGGTGCCGTGGTCGATGTCCAGCAGCGCACCCTGCGCGCCCTCGAACAGCAACGAGTCACCACGACGACGCGCTTCCTGGATCTGCGCCGCGACGTCTGCAACCATCGGCTCCAACTGTGGCGCGAGCGCCAACGCGGCATCGAGTGTCTCCCGATAGGGCACGGCAGCGCACTTGTAATATTGCGTCAGCACGAAGTTGTGATACTCGAGCAACGGCTCGAGCTTGGCGGCGAAGCGATCGGGGTAGAAGACGTCCTGCACGCGCAATGCGCGCCGGGCTATTTTGTCTTCATAGGCCGGGCCGATACCGCGTCCGGTGGTGCCGATCTTGGTCACGCCCAATGAGGTCTCGCGTGCCTGATCGAGCGCGACGTGATATGGCAGCACCAGCGGACAAGCCGGTGAAATCGACAACCTAGCGCGCACTTCGATCCCGGCGGATTCGAGCTCGGCGATCTCCTGCAGCAGCGCGGACGGCGACAGCACGACGCCGTTGCCGATATAGACGCGTACGTTGGCGCGTAGAATGCCCGACGGGATCAGCCGCAAAACGGTTTTCTTGCCGCCAATCACCAGCGTGTGGCCGGCGTTGTGACCACCCTGAAAACGGACCACGCCCTGCGCGTGCTCCGTCAGCCAGTCGACAACCTTGCCCTTGCCTTCGTCACCCCACTGGGTGCCGATGACGACGACGTTCTTGCCCATGTTGTCCCGATACCTGGCGTGAATGTCGCCGTCGCTTACTACTGCGTGCGAACAAGTGCCGCGAGCTGACGCAAGTCGAGCGTGAAGCCGGTCGCCGGACGCGCCCGGCCGAACGCTTTGCCGATGCCGTCGTAGCGTTCGCCGCGGCCGATAGCGTTGGCCTCTCCGCCGGTGAACACCGAAAAGCTGGCGCCGGTCTGATAGTGATAGCCGCGCAGATCCGCCAGGTCGATATGCACCACGTCAACCCGCGGCGCCGCGGATTCGGCCAGCGTAGCCAGGGCCGACAGGGCGCTCTCGATCGACGGCGTGTCGGGAAGTCGTGCCCGGGCAGCGGCAAGCACTTCGCCGGCCGGCCCGTAGAGCGCCGGCAGCGCCATGAATGCATCGCGCCACGCGGCGGGCAACCTGGCGGTGAGCTCCCCAATTGCCGGCACGTCCTTGGTTCGGAGCGCCGTGAACAGCTCGCTGTCGGCGCTGTTGCCGGCAATGTGCGCGCTGTTGGCAAGCGCGCGGTATACGCCGACGTGTCCCAGGTCGAGGTGCAAGGCACTGGCACCGGCGAGCGAGAGCGAAGAAAGCAACAGCGCCAACACTTCGCAATCGGCGTCGATGTTCGCATCGCCATAGAGCTCGGCGCCGATCTGCAGCACTTCGCGCGTACGCGCAAGCCCGGGCGCGACCGTGCGCAGCACGCTGCCCGAGTAGCACAATCGGGTCACGCCAGGCTCGTTCAAGAGGTGCGCGTCGATGCGCGCGACTTGCGGCGTGATGTCGGCGCGCACGCCAAGCAAACGACCGGAGAGCGGATCGATCACCTTGAATGTCTGCAGCTCGAGATCGTGTCCGGTTCCGGTGAGCAGCGAATCGAGGTGCTCGACCAAGGGCGGTTGCACCAGTCGATAGTGATGATGGCGGAAGTGATCGATCAGTGTCCGCCGCAGTTGCTCGATGGCTTCGGCCTCAGGCGGCAGAATGTCCTCGATGTACTCGGGCAATACCCAGTTACGCACGGATAACCATCAAGGTAATGACGCCGATGCCAATCGATACGAGCCCGATAAAGCGAAGCTGCCCGTCGGACAGCTGCGTCAGACGGGTGAATGCTTCGCGCCAGACGCGCGGCGCGATCAAGGGCAATAGGCCCTCGAGCACCAGCACCAAGGCACACGCCGCCAGGAAAGCTTCCGGCACCGCCTGCCCCGATCAGATCGTTACTTGCTCGAGCGGCGCTGCGCAGCCCGGCCGCCGCCCGACTGCTTCAGATACTGGAAGAAATCCGCGCTTGGGTCGAGCACCATGACGTCGCTCTTGTTCTTGAACGTCGCCTTGTACGCCTCCAGACTGCGATAGAACGAGTAGAACTCGGCGTCCTGCCCGTAGGCGCTGGCGTAGATCGCGGAAGCCCTGGCGTCGCCTTCGCCCTTGGTCTTCTGCGCCTGCTTGTAGGCGTCGGCGAGAATGACCTCGCGCTGGCGATCGGCGTCGGCGCGGATCTTCTCCGACTCCGCGCCGCCTTGCGACCGCAGCTCGTTGGCGACGCGCTTGCGCTCGGATTCCATCCGTTGGTAGACCTGGGCGAGCACTTCGTCAGGCAGCTCGACACGGCGCAGGCGCACGTCGACGATTTCGACGCCGATCGTCCTCGCGTCGGCGTCGGCTTTCTGTCGCGCTTCGTCCATGATCTTGTAGCGCTCGGCCGAGATCGTCTCGTGGATGGTGCGTTTGTTGATTTCCTGCGCGAGGTTGGCGCGGATCGTCTGCGCCAGGCGGCGCTTGGCAGCTTCCTCGTCGTCTCTCACACTTTGGTAATATTTGCGCACATCGACGATGCGCCAATAGGCGATGAAATCGACCCTGAGGGGCTTCTTTTCCGAGGTCGTGATGCGATCCGGTTCAGGCGCGTCCAGCGTCAGGATGCGGCGATCGTAGAATTTGATGTTCTGTACCAGCGGCACCTTGAAATACAGTCCCGCCTCGGTTTTGGCGTCGATGAATTCGCCCAGTTGAAACTTGATCGCGTACTGCTTCTGATCCACCGTATACAGCGATTGGGACAGGACCAGCACGACCGCGACCACCAGCGCGAGAATCGGCATCGCTATTCTCATCGTGTATCTCCGCGCTCCCGGCTGCGGGGAAGGTCACGGCCCCGGCTCGGGTCGAGCGTCACGCTCGCCTCTGGCGCAGATGGCGTCACGCGCGGGTCGACGCTACCGGGCGCGCCGCCGCTTGCTGCCTGCGTCTGCTTCAGAAGCTGATCCAAGGGCAGATACAACAGGCTGTTGCCGCCCTTCTGATCGATCAGGACTTTGCTGGCATTGCCAAGCACCGACTGCATCATGTCCAGATAAAGCCTCTCGCGCGTGACGGCCGGCGCCTTGGCGTACTCGACCAGCACCTGCCTGAAGCGGCTGGCGTCTCCTTCCGCTCTTTGCACAACGCTGGCGTTGTAGCCGTCCGCTTCCTGCAGCAGGCGCGACGCCATGCCGCGCGCAAGCGGAACGATGTTGTTGGCGTACGCCTGGCCTTCGTTCTTTTGCCGTTCGAGGTCCTGGCTTGCCTTGACCGCATCGTCGAACGCCGCCTGCACCTGTTCGGGCGGCTGTGTGTTCTGGAGGGTTACCTTCTGCACATAGATTCCGGTGCCATATCGATCGAGCATCGCCTGCATCAACTTTTCGGTTTCGGCGGCGATCTGGGCGCGTCCTTCATAGAGAGCGAAGTCCATCTTGTTGCGGCCGACGACCTCGCTGATCGCCGTCGCCGCCACCTGCGCCACGATGTCCTCCGGCTTGCGCGCGTTGAATACATACTCCGCGGCATTCTTCAGGTTGTATTGCACCGCGAACTGAATATCGATGATGTTTTCGTCATCGGTCAGCATCAGCGATTCCTTGGCGATCTTGTTCTTGGGATTGTTGTTGCGGTAACCGATTTCGACGGTCTTCACTTGCGAGAAGTCGATGACCTCGACTGCCTCGATCGGAAACGGAAGATGGTAGCGCAGCCCCGGCAACGTCGTCTCGGTAAAGC
>DATNNK010000143.1:0-2322 GCA_035601875.1 Casimicrobiaceae bacterium
CATGTCGCGCCAGCACCGTAACTTCACTTACGAAAGATCTCCAATGAAAAGTTTGATCGCTCTTGTTTTCGCGATGTCGATGATGATCCCCGTCGCAGCGCACGCCACGTGGGGCGTGATCGCGGTCGACGATCAGGTTGGTGGAAAGGATCCCGCCTACGGCGTGGGTGGTGGCGATTCCAAGGCCGAGGCGACCAAGAACGCCATGAAATTCTGCAAGGAAGCTAGCGGCAAGAAGTGCGATGTGGCGGTCACTTATGAAAAGTGCGGCGCCTACGCGTCGTCGAAGAAGTACTCCGGCACCGGCACGGCATCGACGGCGCAGGAAGCGAAAAAGAAGGCCCTCGACGAGTGCAACAACGCGAGCTGTAAAGTCCTGATCGCGGACTGCAACTAGCCAGCAACGGGAACGGGACGGGCGCGAATATGCGCCCGTCAGCGCGAAAAAGAGTTTTCATGCCTGGTGCCGCAAGCTCGCGCATGTCGAGCTCCGGCGTCCGATCATCAGCCACGCGCTTGCCGCGCTTGCCAGCGCGAGCAGCGCGGCGATCAGCATGACGCGGCGAAATCCGCCGACGAAGGCCGCCGCGACCGAGCCTTCGATCGACGCATGCGCCTCCGGGCTGGCGCTCGATGGGACCTCGATCGCCGCCAGCTTGCTGCGTTGCGACTCGACCGCCGTAACGATTTCCGGCGACAAGCCGGCTGCCGCAAGGCGTGCTTTGAGGTCGACGTCAAAGGTGAGCGACATGAGCATGCCGAAGCTGGCGATGGCCAGCAAGCCCGCCACGCTCGAAACCGCATTGTTGACGCCCGAAGCGACGCCGACCGCATTCGAGGCCACCGATTGCATGACCGTAGTGGTCAGCGGCGCAACGGTCAACGTCATCCCCAATCCAAGCACCAGTGCGGCGGGGAAAAAAGTGGTCCAGTAGCTAGCGCCGACACTCGGTATCGCAAACAACGCGAATCCGCATGCGGCAATGGCGGGACCGATAATCAGCGGCAGCTTGGCGCCATGACGGTCAACCAGGCCGCCTGCCCAGCGCGACAAGACGAACATTAGCAAGACGAAGGGCAGCAATGCCGCCCCCGCCGCAACCGTCGAATAGCCCTGGACCTGGATAAGATTCAGCGGCAGGAAAAACAGACTCCCGCCAAGCGCGGCGTAGAGAAGCAAGGTCAACAGGTTCGCGCCGGCGAAATCAGCCGAACGAAACAAACGCAGGGGCAACATCGGTGCGCTATGACGCCATTCGACCACCAGGAACGCCGCCAGGACGCACACGCCAAGCGCCAGCGAGCCCAGCACCGGTCGACTGCTCCAGCCGACGAACTGCGCTTCGATCAGCGCATAAACGATGCTACCCAGACCGATTGCGGCCAGCACTGCGCCGAGCCAGTCGATCGGGCCGTCTGACGATTCGCCGCGACTTTCGGGAACGTAGCGGAAGGTCAATACCAATACGGCCAGCGCCAGGGGAACATTGATAAAGAACGCATAGCGCCATGACCCGTGGTCGATAAGAAAGCCGCCCACGACCGGACCCAACGCCGCGGTGATGGCGGTGAATCCTGACCAGATGCCGATCGCGCGACCGCGCCGTTCCGGATCGAACGACGCACTGAGGAGCGCCAGACTACCCGGTACCAGCAGCGCACCGCCGACGCCCTGCAGACTTCGGCCCGCTATGAGTGCCCCGACGCGACCGGAAAGACCGCAGGCAACGGAGGCGATGGTGAAAACGGCGACGCCGATCGCGAACACGCGGCGGCGGCCGAAGCGGTCGCCCGCGGCCCCGCCCACCAGCAGCAGCGCAGCGAGCATCAGTTCGTACGCTTCGACAATCCATTGCGCGTCAGCCAGTGTCGCGCCCAAGGCCCGCTGCAACGCCGGCAGCGCGACATTGACCACGGTGCCGTCGATGAACACCATGCTCGACGCCAGTATCGTGGTGGCGAGAATCCACGGTTCTGCATTTCTGGTGCCGGGCGCGCGACCCGTCGCCGAACCGACGATAGCCTTGTCGCACGGGAACGAAGCAACACTTGTCACGTGAGGCTAGCTTCAGCGGCGAAGCGCCCGTGCGCGCCGGCAGACCTCGTCGACGGTGAAGCCGTATTCGCGCAAAACGACTTCGCCTGGCGCGGACGCGCCGAAGCGCTCGACGCTCAACACGTCACCCGCATCGCCGACGTAGCGGTGCCACCCCTGCGCCGCCCCCGCTTCGACTGCCAACCGCGCGCGCACCGTCGGCGGCAGCACGGCGTCGCGCCCGGCTTGCCCGAGCGCGTCGAAGAGCTCCCAGCTCGGCATCGAGA
>DATNNK010000144.1:0-12083 GCA_035601875.1 Casimicrobiaceae bacterium
CGCCATTCGCCGGACTGCGTTGCTCACGATCGAGGGGGAGCGCGACGACATCTGCTCGCTGGGGCAGACGCTCGCCGCGCACGACCTTTGCACCGGACTGCGCTCTTACCTGAAGACGCATTACGTGCAGGCCGATGCGGGTCACTACGGCGTGTTCAGCGGCAAGCGCTGGAGCGTTGGCATCTACCCGGTCGTACGCGAGGCCATCCAGGTAGCGCAATAGCTCGCTCATCGCAACAAAAATCGCCTCGTCACGGTGCGAGCAGGCTCTTCACGCACCTAAATGGCCCGCATCGCGCTCCGAGCTCGATCGAAATCCAGGCTCAATACATTGCGCTTAGGTCCCCCAGCGCAATGCCGCCGTGTGCACCGGCGCGTCCCACAGTTTGCGCTGCACGTCGTCGAGCAGGCTCACCGTGATCGAGCAGCCGGCCATGTCGAGCGATGTGACGTAACTGCCAGTGAGATAGCGGGACACCCGCACGCCTTTCCCCCGCAGCACGCGCAATGCCGAATTGACCATCAGGTACAGCTCCATCGCCGGCGTCCCGCCGAATCCGTTGACGAGCAGCAGCGCTTCGGCGCCAGAAGGTGGGGTGAGATCCTTCACTATGGCGCCGACCATTTCATCCGCAATCGCATCGGCGGACGATAGCTTGACGCGGCGCCGGCCGGGTTCTCCATGGATACCAACGCCGAGCTCCATTTCATCATCGCCGAGCGTGAACGTCGGCTTCCCGGCTGCCGGAACGGTGCACGACGTAAGCGCGACGCCCATCGAGCGCGTCTGACGGTTCATCTGTTCGCCCAGCGTTTTGAGTTGCGACAGCGAGGCTCCCTGCTCGGCGGCGGCGCCGACGATCTTCTCCACGACCAAGGTACCGGCAACGCCGCGGCGACCGGTTGACCAGGTCGACCTTTCGACAGCCACGTCGTCGTCAGTCACGACCGTCTCGACGGCTTTGCCTGCGATGTCGGCGGCCATCTGAAAATTCATCACGTCGCCTTCGTAGTTCTTGACGATGAAAAGGCAGCCATTGCCGGTGTCCACCGCCTCGACAGCCGCGACCATCTGATCGGGCGTGGGCGAGGTAAATACCTGACCGGGACAGGCCGCGTCCAGCATGCCGCGACCGACGAAGCCAGCGTGTAGCGGCTCGTGCCCCGAGCCACCACCCGAGATCAGCGCCACTTTCCCGGGCTGCAGTTCGCGTCGGCGGACGAACTTGTCCTCAGCGCCGAGTGAAACGATATCGGCATGGGCAGCGGCAAAGCCGGCGAGACTTTCGGTGAGCACCCGGTCCGGCGCATTGATGAGTTTCTTCATGGCATTCCTCCCGAGGTCTTATTGGTCGTCGCTGAAGCGGGCCAGGCGGCGCGCAATTTCAGCGATGGTTTCGTCGAGCAGCCGGTTGCGCCGCGCGTCGCCCAAATCGGGCACCGTGAGGGTAAGTTTGCGTGTGCCCGCCGCCTTCCTGACCACATCGAGCCGCCGCGGGTGCGCTTCGGCATACGCGGCCAGAAACTCGCGCCGGTCGGCGGCCGTGAAGTGGCAGATCTCGAAGATCGTCTCGAGATGCTGCACCGGGATTGGCACCGCGTACACCGGATTTGCGATCTGCGAGATGAACGAACGGTTCTTTCCCAACGCGATCGCCAGACGATGACGCGTTCCGGATGGGCGTGTGTCGAGAACCCGTTTTAGCACGCCTTTGTACGCGCCGACGCTGTCCGCGCGCTCGCGTTCCGGCTTCAGCTCGGCCATAGCTCGGATTCCGAAATGGCGCGGAGATCGACTGCCGCGATTGCGAGCTTGGCGCCACCCACGAGTGCCGGTGCCATCGACAGCGCGCGCATTCCCGTGGCGAGCAAGCGCGGGATGGCTCGAGGATCGCCGCCGGCGTCGCCACAAAGGCTTACTTCGATGTCTCGTGCACGCGCCGTGTCCACGACGTAGCGGTAAAGCCGCAGCATGGCCGGCTGGGTGGGATCCGCCAAGTCGACTACGGCAGCGACATCGCGGCCGGCAGCAGCGACGTATTGCGTCAGGTCGTTCGAACCGATCGAGAAGAATTCAGCGTCGAATTGGTCGGCCGCAATCGCGGCCGCCGGTACCTCGATCATGATCCCGAGGCTCACGCGTCGGGCGGCAATGCCCGCCTCAGCCAATGCCGCGACCTCGGCGTCAAGCATGCCACGCGCAGCCACCAGCTCGCGCGGCTGCGTTACCATCGGCAGCATGATCTTGACGTTGCCGTGGGTCGCGGCGCGGAGCAGCGCGCGCAATTGGGTGCGGAAGACATCGGGTCGCGCAAGTGAAAGACGGAGTCCACGCACGCCGAGGAAAGGGTTGCTCTCCCCCGTGGGCGTAAGTCCCGGAATCGGCTTGTCGCCGCCAGCGTCGAGCGTTCGGATGGTCACCGGCCGGCCCTGCGCCCACTCGGCGATTCGCTGGTATACAGCATACTGTTGTTCTTCGTCGGGCAGCCGTTGCCGATCGTGGAACAGAAACTCGGTTCGGACGAGCCCGATGCCGTCGCATATTGTCGGATCGAGATCGGCCAACTCGCGGGGGTCGGCGATGTTGAGCATAATCCGAATCGGCGTCCCGTCGGCGGTCACGCCCGGCCGCATCGCAGCGGCCGCCGCCAGCGTGCGTGTCGACGCGGCCGCTTTCGCATCGCGGTCGAATTGCGCACGAGTGGCCGGACTCGGGTTGACGATCAGCACTCCGCGATGCGCATCGACCAGCGCCTGACCAGAAAGCTCGGCGAGATCGACACCGAGACCCATGACGGCTGGAATGCCGCGGGAGCGCGCGAGCATCCCCACGTGGCTGGTGGCGCTGCCGGCGGTCAGCACCAGCGCCCCGCCGCGCGACCAATCGATGGCGAGGAATCGCGAAGGCGCGAGGTCGACCGCAGCCACGATCGCTCCGGGGGGCACTATAGCCTCGATCGTAGATCCCGTCAGATGCGCGAGCACCCGATCACGAAGGTCATAAAGGTCCGCCGCGCGCGCCCGAAAATATTCGTCGTCGGATGCTTCGTACCCGGCGATTTCCTGTTGCATGGCAGCGAGCCACGCGTGATCCGCGGCGCTGCCCGCGGCGATGGCCGAGAAAGCGGGCTCGGCGAGCACCTCGTCCTGGAGGAGCGCGACCTGGAATTCCAGGATTGCCACCGCGTCCCCGGTCGACCGCGCGATAAGGTCCTTCAAATCCGTCACTGCGGCATTCAGCGCTGAGCGCAAGGCCTCCGCTTCGGATTCCACCGCACCCGAGGCGGCCCGCGTGCTGCGGCCGGTCGAAAATGTGAATAACGCGCCCAGCGCGATTCCAGGGGCAGCCGGCCGGCCTGCGAAATGCTTTTCCATCACACCTGCGGTGTTTGAGAAGATCCGTCGCCGTCAGTCGCAAAGCCCCGCTCGACGAGCGCAACGATGGCCGCGAGCGCTTCGGTCGCGTCGGAGCCACTTGCGCGAAAGTGGAGCGTTTCCCCCTTGGCAGCCTTGAAGCGCATGACCTTCACCGGGCTCTTGGCATCGACCCACGGCCCGTTCTTGGCGAGCGAGAATTCTACGTGCGCCCCAAAGCGCTTCGCGAGTTGAGTCAGCTTCACCGAAGGTCGTGCGTGCAGACCCACATCGTTGGTGAGCAGCGCGGACCCGGTGTGCATCACGTTGTTCTTCGGCACGGGATCGTGAGGAAAAAATGGAGTCACGTGGGAGACAGTTCCTCGGCGGTGCGTCGTACGGCGTCGAGCGTGGCGCCGCCTGATGCTTCGGTGGCAGCCATCACCGCCCCTTCGACTACCGGCGCTTCGCAAACGACGACCTTTTCGCGCCGGCCTGATTCGAGCATATCGATGGCCATCTCGGTATTGGTCTCGGCACCGCCCAGATCCACGAGCACGGCAACGCCGGCGTCGGACCACGCGCGGCCGATCGCCTCGATGATTGAGGCAACATCGGTTCCCAACCCGCCTTCCGGATTGCCGCCGGTCCAGGCGAGCGGCACGCTGTCGCCGACCATCTGCCGCACCATGTCGGCAGCGCCTTCGGCAATCTTCGGCGAATGCGAAACGATCACGATACCCACATTGGCCACGGTCAGTCCTCCATCACGGTGCAAACGGCGGCAATCATCAGCGACGCTGATCGCGCGCCCGGATCCATATGGCCGATCGAGCGTTCGCCGAGGAACGACGCGCGGCCTTTGATGGCCTTCATCGGTACCGTAGCGTCCGCAGCCGCAGCTCCGCGTTGTCGTACACGATCGACGAGCCCTGATCCGCCCGACGCGAGTTCCTCGTGCACTGGCCCTAGCACGTCGAGCATCGTCTTCTGGCCCACATCCGAGCGGCCGATTTTCTTGACTGCCGCAACGGCCAAACCCACCGCCCGCACCAGCTCATCCCGACTCGGCGCCATAGGCAGATCCTTGCCCAGCGTCATGAGCAAGGTTCCATAGAGAGGGCCCGATGCACCTCCGACCTTCATCACCAGCGTTTGGCCTGCCGCCTTCAGCGCATCGGGCAGCGGCTTCGCGGCGAGATCGTCCAGTCGTTCGAGGATCGCCAAGGCCCCGCGCTTCATGTTGAGCCCGTGGTCGCCATCGCCGATGGCCTGGTCGAGCGTGGTCAGCTCGTCGGCATGGCTGATCACGACGTTCGCTACCTCTTCGATGAGCCTTCGTTGCGCCGACGAATCCATCAGTGGCTCTCAGCCCGCGCGAACGCGTTCCCCGTTCGCCGCGAAGAACAACGGTGCCGTCAACTCGACATCGACCGCATCGCCCACCACGACACCCGCGTCGCGGTCGCACAGCGTAACCACATCCGTGTCGGCGATCGTCACATGCAGATGGTTTTGATCGCCAAGGTGCTCGATCCACTTCACCCGACCGACGGCGCTGCCGTTGGTGCTCCTGCGGATGCGTACGTGCTCGGTGCGCACGCCAATCGTCGTCGCTCCAGCCGGCGCCTCGATATCGGGGTAAAGCCGGCGAGGGACGAGATTGATTGCCGGACTCCCCAATCGCGTGGCCACGTAGGTGTTGATTGGATCCGCGTAGATTGCACGCGGGCTGCCGATCTGCACCAGACGGCCCTGATCGAGCACGCCGATATGGGTGGCCATGGTCATCGCCTCGGTCTGGTCGTGCGTTACGTAGAGGATCGTTGCCCCGACCTCGCGCTGAATACGCTTCAGTTCCACGCGAAACTCGGCGCGCAACTTGGCGTCCAGCGACGACAGCGGCTCGTCCATCAGGTAGATCGACGGGCGGCGAACGAGTGCGCGGCCGATCGCCACGCGCTGCATCTGTCCGCCCGAGAGCTCGGTCGCGCGATTGGCTAGCTTGTCCTCGATGTGCAGCAACCGGGCGATCTCGCCGACCCGTGCGCGAATGCGCTCCTCGGGCTCACGATGCGCAGGCGAGCGCAGCGGAAACGCCAGGTTGTCGTAGACGGTGAGGTGCGGATAGAGCGAGTACTGTTGGAAGACGAAAGTGGTATCGCGAGCTGCCGGAGGTTCTCGCGTCACATCGCGCCCGCCGAGCAGCACGCGGCCGGCATCGGGCCGTTCCAGGCCGGCGACGACACGCAATGTCGTAGTCTTGCCGGCGCCGGTCGGTCCCAGCAACACGAGGAATTCACCGTCACCGACCGTAAGGGTCAGGTCCGCCACGGCGACCGTCGCTCCGAAGCGCTTGGTCACGCCCGTCATGACCAGTTCAGCCATGCGCGCCCCCGTCGTGCAATGCCGTGCGGAGTGCGCGACCGGACGCCTTGTCGAAAAGCGATAATTGGCCAGGACGGAATTTGATCCCCGTGCTCTCCCCCGGCCGCACGCAGATATGTGCCGGAATGCGGGCTTTCATGCTCGCGCCGGTGACGGTGTTCAGAGTGACGATCTGCGTCGTGCCCATGTACTCGGCGTCGACGACTTCGGCGCGAAGTGGTGAATCGTCGGACAGTTCGATATGCTCCGGCCGCACGCCGAGTACCAGTTCGGCGTCTGCGCTGCCCTCATGCACCTCTGGCAGCGCGATGTCGACGCTGTCGACCCGTACCGTACGGTCACCCGGCGCGACGCGACCGCGAAACGGGAGAAAGCTCATCGGCGGGGAGCCGATGAAATCCGCAACGAATAGTGACACCGGCCGATCGTAGATGTCCTGCGGCGTTCCCAGTTGCTCGACGACGCCGTGGTTCATGAGCGCGATCGTGTCGGCCATTGCCATCGCCTCGAGCTGGTCGTGCGTCACATACACGGTCGTCGCCTGCAGGCGATCGTGCAACGCGCGCAACTCGCCGCACATGACGTCGCGGAATTCGGCGTCCATCGCGCCCAGTGGCTCGTCGAGCAGAAACGCCAGCGGCTCGCGCACGATCGCTCTGCCCAGCGCCACCCGCTGGCGGTCACCGCTCGAAAGACCCGATACCGGGCGGTCCAGCAGATGCTCGATGCGCAGAATGCGCGCCGCTTCCTCGACGCGCGTTTGCGCATCCTTGCGAAACATACCCTGCGACCGGAGCGGATAGGCCATGTTGGCGCGCACGTTCATGTGCGGATACAGCGCGAACAGCTGGAACACGAATGCGATGTCGCGTTGCGATGCGCGCTTGAACGTCACGTCTTCGTCTCCAAGCAGGATGCGTCCCGACGTGGGCAACTCGAGGCCAGCGATCATGCGCAGCGTCGTCGTCTTGCCGCAACCGGAAGGGCCGAGCAGGCAGAAGAATTCACCATTGCGCACGGTGAACGTTGAATCGCGAACGGCAATGAAATCGCCGAATGCCTTCTGCAGATGCTCGATGCGGATCTCGGCCATAGCCTTTAGTCCGGGAACTTCGACACGACCATGAACAACGCCGTCCCGGCCAGCGTCGTGACGAACGACCAAGTGTAGAGCGACAACGAGAACGGCTGCAGCAGCATGAGAACACCGATGGTAATGACGGCCGTGGCGACCATCTGCGCCGGTCCGCGACGCAGCCAGCGCGGCCAGCGACGTTTCAGCGGTCGCGTGTCGAAGCTCACTTGCGCAGCGCCCCGAACGTGATCCCGCGCAGCAGATGCTTGCGCAAGAGCACGGTAAACACGAGGATCGGCAACAGGAACAGTGTCGAGCCCGCCGCGACCGCCGGCCAGTCCTGTCCACCCTCGCCGATGATGATGGGGATAAACGGCGGCGCCGTCTGCGCCTCGCCGGAGGTCAACAGCACCGCAAATGCATACTCGTTCCACGCGAAGATGAGGCAGAAAATCGCCGTTGCCACGATGCCGGTGGTCGCCTGCGGCAGCACGACCTTGAAAAACGCATGCAGCCGTGTATAGCCGTCGACCAGCGCAGCCTCTTCGTATTCGCGCGGAATCTCGTCGATGAAACCCTTCAGCAGCCACACCGCGAGCGACACATTCACCGCGGTGTATAGCAGGATCATCCCGAGGCGCGTATCGGACAATCCCACGTCGCGGTACATGAGATAGATGGGGATGGCCACCGCGATCGGCGGCATCATCCGCGTCGACAGAATGAAGAACAGCAGGTCGTCCTTGGCCGGAACTTTGAATCGCGAAAATGCGTAGGCTGCGGTAACGCCGAGCACAACTGACAGCGCAGTCGAGCCAAATGCGATGATCAGCGAATTAACGAAGCGCGGCAGGTAATTCGACGAACCAACGACGACCATGTTGGTCGCGCGCGCGAGCGCATCGCAGGCACCCGACGCCGGCGGCAACTGCGCGATGTACTCCGGCGTTTGCCGCGAGCGCGTGGTGAACAGATTGCAATAGCCCTCGGCCGATGGCGCAAACAAGACCTTGGGAGGATAGGCGATCGAATCGGGTCCCGATTTGAAGCCCGTCAAGAAGATCCAGGCCAACGGCACCATCGTGATCACCGCGTACAGGATGACGATCACGCCGGCAATCCGCCGCGAAAACGGCGAGGGCTGGACCACCGAATGGGCCTGGCTGATGCCGGTCATCGTTCGCGCCTAGCGGTTCTTCACGCGGTTAAGTGCCTGGACGTAGATGTTGGCCAGGCCGAACACCGTGACGAAAAGGACAATGGCGAAGGCGGACGAATAACCGGTGCGCCACTTTTCGAACGCCTCGCGCTTCAGTGTGATCGATGCCACCTCGGTCGTCGAGCCGGGTCCGCCCGAGGTCAGCAGGTTGACCATGTCGAACATCTTGAAGTTCTCGATACCCCGGAACAGCACGGCCAGCATGATGAACGGCAGCGCCATCGGAAGCGTGATCGACCAGAACTGCCGCCACGGGGATGCGCGGTCCACCTCGGCCGCTTCGTAGATGTAATTGGGTATCGAGCGCAGCCCGGCAAGGCAGATGAGCATCACGTACGGAGTCCACATCCACGTGTCGACGATGATGATCGCCCACGGCGCGAGCTTGACCGAGCCGATCATCTCGAACGACGAAGTGGGAATGCCGGTAAAGAACGAGACGACGTAGTTGAACAGCCCGATTTGCGGCTGGTAGAGGAACGCCCAGAAATTGCCGACAACGGCCGGCGACAGCATCATCGGGATCAGGATGACGGTAGTCCAGAAGCCGTACCCGCGAAAGCGACGATCGATGAGATAGGCGAGCGTGAATCCCAGGACGGTCTGCAGCAGGATCGTCCAGAACAGAAAGTGCGCAGTAGCCTGCATCGCGGCCCATATATCCGGATCCGTAAGCACCGATATGTAGTTGTCGATGCCGACGTTGGTGACTGCGGCGTTGGGCCGATTCGAACGGTAGTTGGTGAACGAGAGATGGATCGTCCAGATCAGCGGAAAGATATTGATCGCGAGCAACAGGACGATCGTCGGCGCAATAAACAGCCAGGCGATGACCCGGTCGGACAGGCCGCGGACGCGTCGCGCCAGCGGTTCGGGCGTGGCGCGCGCTGCCTTGTCGAGCAAGACGTGCGGGTCTGGCGCATTCATCATCGACGCATCATAGACGGAACCGGCTCCGTCCCCCGAGGGTTCTGCCCTGGGGGACCCCATACGGCGTCGGGCGGGAGACCGCCGCTATTTCATCTTGCCTTCCTCCTTGAACACTTTCGTCCAGTCGGCCGCGAGCAGATCCAACGCTTCCTTCGCCGTGCCCTTGTCGGCGACGACGTAGTCGTGGACGCGCTTCTGCATCGCGAGGAGCAGCTGCGCGTACGACGGCTCGGCCCAGAAATCGACGACCATGTCCATCGATTCCAGAAACTCCTTGGCGAAGGGCGCGCTCTTCACGAAGCCGGGATCCTGCAGCACCGCCTTCAGACACGAGTAACCTCCGAGCGCCCACCACTTCTTCTGCACTTCCGGCGTGGCGAACCACTTGATGTATTGCAGTGCCTCATTGCGATTGGGGGAGGCGGCGACGACGGAAATGCCCTGTCCACCCAGTTGCACGCCCTTGGTCTTCTCCGAAGGATTGATGAAAAAGCCGATCTTGTCGCCACCGACGTTCGGATCCTTGTACAGACCCGGGAAGAAGGCGAACCAGTTCATCATCATCGCGACCTGGCCCGATTTGAACGCGTCGAGCCCTTCCTGCATGTAAGCGTTGGTCAGTCCTGGCGGGGTGCAGCACTTGTACAGCGACTTGTAAAACTCCAGGCCCTTGACCGAATCGGGCGAATTCACGAATCCGTTCATGGCGTATGGCTTCTTCGGGTCTTCGTACTTGAAGCCGTAGGGATAGAGCACGTTGGTCACGCCCATGGTGATGCCTTCCGAGCCGCGCTCGGTGAAGATATAGGCACCGTAGACTTTCTTGCCGTCGATCGTCCGGTTCTGGAAGAACTCGGCGACCTGTTTGAATTCATCCCAGGTTTTGGGGGGCGCCAGATCGCGCTTGTATTTCGCCTTGAATTCGTTCTTGATCTCAGGCCGGCCGAACCAGTCCTTGCGATATGTCCAGCCGACGGAGTCACCCATCGCGGGCAACGCCCAATAGTTTGGGGTGTTCTTCGGCCACTCGGAGTAACCGAGCACGGTCGCCGGCATGAAGTCACTCATCTTGATGCCTTCCTTCGCGAAGAAGTCGTTCAGCTTCACGTACTGTCCGTTCTCCGCAGCGCCCCCGATCCACTGGCTGTCGCCGATCATGACATCGCACAACTTGCCTTTGGAATTGAGCTCATTCAAAAACCGGTCCGCAAAATTCGGCCATGGCACGAATTCGAATTTCATCTGAATGCCCGTCTTCGCGGTGAAGTCCTTCGACAGCTCCACCAGGGCATTGGCCGGGTCCCATGCGGCCCAGCAAAGCGTGATCGTCTTGGTTTGCGCCTGCACGGCGGACGGGAACACCAGCAGCGCCGAAACGGCGATGAGGCTGGCACATACGAGCTTCTTCATGACCGACTCCTCCTAATGATGTGGAACGCCAACGCCGCCCCGGCGACGTCGAGACCCTGTCCACGGAGCCGGCTTTGGAGGCCGGCGTGTTTCGTGAAACGTGTTTAGTGTTATGCAATTTCCTAAACATTGCAAGGCTTCGCCGGAGATTTTTTCATGCTGCGGTGCAGCGCGAGCCCGAAGTTAGCGCGGCTGTGGTTTTGTTTAGTAATCAAAGTTTTAACCACCAGCACAGGGGCCCGGCCCTACGCGGGAGACGGTGCCGACAAGGCCATCGCGGCGATGGTGCCGTGGAAAGCGGAGGCCGACTGAGACTTACCAACCGAGCCTATGCCGGCCCCAGCATCTCGATTCGAACTTGGTCTTGATTCGGGATTGACTGACCTTTTGCAAAGATGGATCGGTAGCGCTTGGGTGCCATCCCCGTTGTCCGCTTGAACGCGTTGCTGAATGCGCTCTCAGAGGCATAGCCCGGGACAGGCCCAATTGCGAAACCGACGTCGCGCCTTCACGCAGCTCATGCTCTACAAGGCGCATCCGCAAGTTCTGTAGATAGGTCAGTGGTGCGACACCGGCGGTGGCCTTGAAGCACCTGGCCTGCGGAAACGACACGCGTCCGCCGAATGCGCGCCCAGATGTTCTGTCATTTACCACGGCGCCTCTGGAAACGGACGTGGATGGAACGGGGATGATCTCCGTCTATCTCTGAGTGTCATCGAGCGCAGTCGACACGGATTTCACGGCCAAGCTGATCGATCAGTACCCGCCGACTGCGGACTACCCCGATGGCTACGCCATGCTACTGACGGATTCGGTCGTGCGGGCGCGACTCCGGTCGTTCACCCGCGCGCGGGCGACGATTTCCGCCGCATCTAGGGCGTCCGTAACGAGCCGTTAACGCCGGGCAAACTTTACCAGGTAGTGGTCGACCTCTTGGGCGCGAGCAACGTGTTCCGCGCAGGCCACCGGATTCGTCTCGATATTTCGAGCAGCAACTTCCCGCTGCGCGACGCGAATCCGAACACCGGCCAGCCCTTTACGGACCGCAATAGGCTATAGGCTGGACAATTCATGAAGACGTCCCGAACTCGCCACCAGCACGGAAGGCGCGCCCAGGAATCTTGTTTCGAAGATCTCGCATGGCACCGGTTTGCTGAACAGATAGCCCTGCATTTCGTTGCAGTTCAGCAACCGGAGCAGCCGCGCTTGCTCCTCGGTCTCAACGCCCTCCGCCACCACCTTGAGCTTAAGCGAATGTGCCAGCGTGATGATGGTGGACACCAGCGCCAGTCCCTGCGGCGAGGCGGTCATGTCGATTACGAACGAGCGGTCGATCTTCAGCGTGTCCACCGGTAGTTTGGACAAGTAGCCGAGCGACGAGAAGCCAGTGCCAAAGTCGTCGATGGCGATGCTGACGCCCATGGCGCGGATCGCCTGAAGACTGGCAATGCTCTGCTTGACGTCCTCCATGATCATGTTTTCGGTGATCTCCAGCTCCAGCCCAGTCACCGCCTGCGCATCAATACCGATGGCCTGCTCGATCTCGGCGATGAAGCCGCGATGGCGCAGTTGCAACGGTGACACGTTCACCGCGATCCTCACGGCCGGCAAGCCCGCGGCGCGCCAGCGCAGATAGTCTGCGATGCCTTTGCGCAGCGCCCAGCGGCCCACTTCGTGGATCAAGCCGGTTTCTTCCAAAACCGCAAT
>DATNNK010000145.1:0-2794 GCA_035601875.1 Casimicrobiaceae bacterium
AAGTGGTATCCCGGCGAGCCGCTGCCGCGCTGGGCGCTGGGAGTGTACTGGCGAGCCGACGGCACACCCTTATGGAACGACGACGCGCTGATCGCCGACACCCGGCGCGCCGGGAAGTCCGATCTGGCGGCGGCGCGAGACTTCAGCAATGCGCTGGCGGTCGCGCTGAGACTGCCATCCGAGTTCGTGCTCACCGCTTACGAGGATGTACCGAGGCTGCTCAAGGATGAGGTCGCGCTGCCGATGAACGCCGATCCGCTGCAGGCCGATCTGTCCGATCCCGAAGAGCGCTCGCGGCTCGCCCGTCTGTTGCTGGTCGGACTGGACCGCCCGGCGGGGTTCGTGCTGCCGTTGAAGGCAGCAGCCGATGCCGATGCGCAGCAACGCGGTGAGGACCTCGTTTGGGAAACGAGTCCCTGGCCGCTTCGCCGCGAGCGACTCTACGCAGTCGCAGGAGATTCGCCGCTCGGCCTGCGTTTGCCTCTTGAATCGTTGCCCAAGGTGCTGCCGGAAGAGGCCGAGATCGAGCCGCCGCTCGATCCGTTCGCGCCCAGGATTGCACTCGCGCCTCGTGCGTCGCTGAAGCCATCGCCCGGACGCACGCGCGGCGCCAAACCGCGGGAAGTGATCAAGACCGCGCTCACCGTTCAGGTGCGCGAAGGCAACCTCTACGTCTTCATGCCGCCGCTCAAGCACGCCAGCGAATACATCGCCTTGCTCGGCACGATTGAGTTCGTGGCGAGCGCCATGCATATTCCGGTAGCGATCGAGGGCTATGCACCGCCGCGCGATCCACGTTTGCGCGTGCTCGGCGTCACGCCGGATCCGGGCGTGATCGAAGTCAACGTTCATCCCGCCGCATCCTGGCGCGAACTGATGGCGACCACCAGCGTGCTCTACGAGGAAGCGCGCCAGGCCCGCCTGGCAACCGAAAAATTCATGCTCGACGGCCGCCACACCGGCACTGGCGGCGGCAACCACGTCACCCTCGGAGGCGCCACTCCCTCCGACAGCCCGCTGCTGCGACGCCCCGATCTGCTGCAGAGCCTCGTGACCTACTGGCAGAATCATCCGGCGCTGTCGTATTTGTTTTCGGGCATGTTCATCGGCCCGACCAGCCAGGCGCCGCGGGTCGACGAGGCACGGGACGATCGCCTTTATGAGCTGGAGATCGCCTTTCAGCAGTTGTCGCGCAAGCACAAGTTCAAGAAGGACGAGTCGCTGCCATGGCTGGTCGATCGGACGCTGCGCCATTTGTTGACCGACCTTACCGGAAACACCCACCGCGCGGAGTTTTCGGTCGACAAGCTCTATTCGCCCGACACTCCAACCGGGCGCCTGGGACTGCTCGAATTCCGCGGCTTCGAAATGCCTCCGCATGCGCAGATGAGCGCGGTGCAGATGCTGCTGCTGCGCTCCCTCGTGGCGCGGTTCTGGCGCGAGCCCTACCGCGGCAAGCTGGTGCATTGGGGAACGGCCCTGCACGATCGATGGCTGTTGCCGCATTTCGTCGTGGCGGACATGCGCGACGTGGTCGACCAGCTGAAGGCGTTCGGTTATCCGTTCGCGAGTGAATGGTTCGACCCCTTTGTCGAGTTCCGCTTCCCGCGCTTCGGTTCGGTCGCCTACGACGGCGTCACGCTGGAGCTTCGCCAGGCGATCGAGCCCTGGCACGTGCTCGGCGAGGAGGTTGCCGGAACCGGCACCGCGCGCTATGTGGACTCCTCGGTGGAGCGATTGCAGATCAAGGTGTGCGGCATGACCGCCGGAAGGCATGCCGTAACCTGCAACGGGCGTGCGCTGCCGCTGACTGCGACCGGCGTCGCGCGGGAGTTCGTCGCCGGGGTCCGTTTCCGCGCCTGGGCCCCGTCGTCGGCGCTGCACCCGACCATCGGCGTGCAGGCGCCGCTGACTTTCGATCTGGTCGACCTTTGGGCGGCGCACGCGATCGGCGGCTGCACCTATCACGTCGTGCACCCGGGCGGGCGCAACTACGATACTTTTCCGGTCAACGCCAATGAAGCGGAAGCGCGGCGCGTGGCGCGCTTCTGGCCGCACGGGCACACCGCGGGGCCGCTGTCGTTGATGGCCGAACCCACTAATCCGGCGACGCCGACAACGCTCGATCTTCGCTGGCAACCGGATTAGCTTCGAGTTGCTGCCTGGGCGCTAGCGAATCTGTAGACCATGTCCAGCGCTTCTCTTCCTGTTCGCACCCGATTCGCGCCGAGTCCCACCGGATTCCTGCACCTTGGCGGCGCCCGGACCGCGTTGTTCGCATGGGCGTTCGCGCGGCGGCACAAGGGCCAATTCATCCTTCGCATCGAAGACACCGACGTCGAACGTTCCACGCCCGAGGCGATCCAGGCCATCCTCGACGGCATGGCCTGGCTGGGGCTGGATTACGACGAAGGTCCTTACCATCAGATGCAGCGGATGGATCGTTATCGCGAGGTCCTCGCGCAAATGCTCGCGCAGGGACGTGCGTATCACTGCTACATGTCTGTCCAGGAGCTCGACGCGTTGCGTGCCGAGCAGGTCGCGGACGGCGAAAAGCCGCGCTACGACGGCCGTTGGCGGCCGGAAAATCTGAAGGCGGGACAACGTCCGCCACCAGGTGTCGCACCGGTCGTCAGATTCAAGAATCCGCTTTCAGGCAGCGTCGCGTGGGACGATCAGGTGAAGGGTCGCATCGAGATCGCCAACGCCGAGCTCGATGACCTGGTCATCGCCCGCAGCGACGGAACGCCGACGTACAACTTTTGCGTCGTCGTCGACGATCTGGACATGAAGA
>DATNNK010000146.1:0-4174 GCA_035601875.1 Casimicrobiaceae bacterium
CTTCGAAATAAAGGACGGTATCGACAATGTGCTCGAGAACGCGTGGACCCGCGATCGCGCCCTCCTTGGTCACGTGGCCCACGAGGAGGATGGTGATGCCTGTTTGCTTGGCAAGTCTGGTCAGTTGCGCGGCACACTCTCTCACTTGCGCAACGCTGCCCGGTGCCGACTCGAGCGCCTCGGTGTAAACGGTCTGAATCGAGTCGATCACGACAACGTCCGGTCGCTGGCTGCGGATTGCGCCGACGATTGCCTCGAGCTGGACTTCGGCCAGAAGCTCGACCGCCGCGTTGACCAGCCCGAGGCGTTGCGCGCGCAAGGCGATCTGATCGGCGGATTCCTCGCCGGTGACGTACAAGGCCCGGCGCGAAACGCCGATCGAGGCCATGGCCTGCAACAGCAAGGTCGACTTGCCGATGCCGGGATCGCCTCCGAGCAGGATCACGCCGCCGGGAACGAGGCCACCGCCAAGCACGCGGTCGAATTCCTCGATACCGGTCGGCTGGCGCGGATTGTCGCTGGCGTCGACGCTGGCTAGCGCTCGCACCACGTTCGCCCCCCCGGCTAGCGCCTGGAAGCGCGACGCCGGCGTCACCGCGATCGTCTCAACCAGGGTGTTCCAGACGCCGCAGTTCGGACACTGGCCCTGCCACTTGCTGGTTGTGCCTCCGCACTCGGTGCAGGCGTAGGCGGTCTTTGCCTTGGCCATCGGATGTCAGAATTGGCGCAGCAGGTCGCTCATGCCTTAAGCGAGTTCGTCCGGATGGACGACTGCGGTGCCGAGCTTGCCGACCACGATACCGGCGGCGCGATTGGCGATCCTCACCGCGCTGGAAATATCAGCGCGCGCCCCGATCAGCGTAGCGAGCGTCGCAATCACCGTGTCGCCCGCGCCGGAGACGTCGTAGACCTCGCGCGTGAGCGCCGGGATGTGCTGTGCGCCGGCATCGGTGTAGAGCGACATGCCTTCTTCGGCACGCGTGATCAACAGCGCTTCCAGGCCGAGCTCCGCGCGCAGCGTCTGGGCCTTGGTGGCGAGCTCCGCCTCGCTGCTCCAGTCGCCGGCGACCTGACGAAATTCAGCACGGTTGGGCGTCAGCACCGTCGCCCCCCGATAACGCAACCAATCCTCGCCCTTGGGGTCGACCAGCACCGGAGTGCCACGGCCGCGCGCCTGTTCGATCATGCGCGCGATATGCGCGAGCCCGCCCTTGCCGTAATCGGAGAGCACGATCACCTCGAATTCGGGCAGCGCCCGCTCGTAATCGGCCAGCTTGGAGGCGAGAATCTCGTGCGACGGCAGCGTCTCGAAGTCGATGCGCAGCAATTGCTGCTGGCGGCCGATCACCCGTAGCTTGACCGTCGTCGGCAGCCTCGAATCGCGGTGAAACGATGTGCGCACATGCTCCTCAGCGAGCAGCCGCTCCAGCGAGCGTCCCGGCTCGTCGTCGCCAATGACGCTGATCAGCGTTGCCTTGGCGCCAAGGGCGGCGACGTTGCGCGCAACATTCGCCGCCCCGCCCGGACGTTCTTCACTCCGCGAAATTCGAACCACCGGTACCGGCGCCTCGGGCGAAATGCGCTCGACATCGCCAAACCAGTAGCGGTCGAGCATCACGTCGCCGACAACGAGCACCCGCGTGGTCGTGACCGCGGTACGGAACTCGGAGAACTCCCGGATAGCCATCAGGCCGCCATGATTGAGAAGGCAGGGAGCATACGCGCCAAATGTTGCATGTCGCTGTTACGGACGGCCGATGCCGACATATTCCAGTCCGGCGGCACGCACCTCCTTCGGATCGAAAAGGTTGCGGCCGTCGAAAAGAAGTGGCTGTCGCAGGGTGCGCTTTAGCTCGCTGAAGTCGGGGCTGCGAAACTCCTGCCACTCGGTCACGACAACCACCGCGTCGGCGCCGGTGACCGCATCCATGGGCGATGCCGCGTACCCCAGTCGCGCCATGGTGCCGAAGACGCGCCTGGCCTCTTCCATCGCCACCGGATCGTACGCCATCACGCTGGCGCCCCGATCGAGCAAGCCGCGTACAAGGGTTTGCGACGACGCTTCGCGCATGTCGTCGGTGTTGGCCTTGAACGCAAGGCCCCAGACCGCGAACGTCTTGTTGGCGAGGTCGGGACCCAATCGTTGCGTTATCTTCTCGAGCAGCAGCTTTTTTTGCGCGTCGTTGACCGCCTCGACCGCAGCGAGAATCTTGAGCGGGCGACCATGGTGCCCTGCGGTCGCCTGCAGCGCCTTGATGTCCTTGGGGAAGCAGGAGCCGCCATAACCGGCCCCCGGATACAGAAAGCGATAACCGATGCGCGGGTCGGAGCCGATGCCTCTCCTGACGTGCTCGATGTCGGCACCAAGCGCGTCGGCAAGGTTGGCCAATTCGTTCATGAAGGAGATCCGGGTCGCCAACATCGCGTTGGCCGCGTACTTGGTCAGCTCCGCGGAGCGAACATCCATCACCAGCAGCCGCTCGTGGTTGCGCTGGAACGGCGCGTAGACCGCGCGCAACAAGCCTATCGCCCGCTCGTCGTCGGAGCCGATAACGACCCGGTCAGGCCTCATGAAATCCTCGACCGCCGCGCCTTCCTTCAGGAACTCGGGGTTCGATGCAACCGCGAACGACAGCTCAACACCGCGCCGCGCAAGCTCGACGGCAATCGTCTCCCGCACACGATCCGCGGTGCCCACCGGCACGGTCGACTTGTCGACGATGATCTTGGCTTCGACCATCCGGCAACCGATGTTGCGTGCGGCGGTGATCACATACTGCATGTCGGCGGACCCATCTTCGTCGGGCGGCGTGCCGACCGCGATGAACTGCAAGGTTCCATGGGCGACCGCCGCGTCGATATCGGTGGTGAATCGCAGCCGACCACCGGTGACGTTGCGCCGGATCATCTCCTGCAAACCCGGCTCGTGTATCGGGACGCCGCCGCGCTTGAGGGTCTCGATCTTGCCGGCATCGACGTCCAGACACATGACATCGTTGCCAACCTCTGCGAAGCAGGTACCGGTGACGAGGCCGACGTAGCCGGTCCCGATCATCGTTATCTTCAAGCCGGTACTCTCACTTGGGCACCGATCGAAGCGTTGATGGCGTCGAGCGCCGCCAGCGGATCTGAAGCGCCGGTGATCGGGCGCCCGATCACAAGATAGTCGGCGCCGGCGGCGATGGCCGCCTCGGGCGTCATGACCCGTGCCTGATCGTTGAGCGCAGCGCCGGCCGGGCGGATACCGGGCGTCACCAGCTTGAATTTGCCGCCGCACGCGGCGCGCAGAGCGGCAGCCTCATGCGCCGAACAGACCACCCCGTCGAGTCCGTTTTCCTGCGCGAGGTGCGCCAGCCGCAACACTTGTTCGTCGATCGAACCTTTGATGCCCACCGCCAGCAGATCCTCCTCCGAGAGACTGGTCAACACCGTCACCGCGACCAATAGCGGCGCGGTGCGTCCCATTTCGGCCGAGGTCTGATTCACTGCCTGGCGCGCTGCGCGCATCATCGCCGGTCCGCCCATGGCATGGACGTCGATCATCCATACGCCCATTCGGGTCGCCGCGGCGCAAGCCTGCGCCACGGTGTTCGGAATGTCGTGAAACTTGAGGTCGAGAAAAACCAGAAATCCGCGACGAACCAGCTCCCGCACCAGGCCCGCCTCGGCCGCGGTAAAGAGCTCCTTACCAACTTTTACCGCGCATTTTCGAGGATCGAGCCGCGCCGCCAAACCGAACGCCGACAGCATGTCGGGAAAGTCGAGCGGAACGATGACCCGCGGCGTGTGAGCGCTCATGTGCAGCTCCTTATCTACGCAAAACCGTCCGGCGATTCGGTGCGCCGCGGCGAATAGGTTTCCCACTTCCCGCAACCGGGGCAACGCCAATAGTATTGCTTGGCGCGGAAGCCGCAATTCTCGCAACGATACATGCCGAGCCGCTTGATGTGCTGGCCGACGAGACCCTTGACGAGCTCGAGATCGTGACGCCGGTCGGCCGGCGCCGCCATCAGCTGCGCCTCGAGCAGCTTGTCGAGCCCGAGCAGCGTGGGATTGCGTGCAAGCTCGTCTTTGATAAGCTGCGTCGCCGATTCGGCACCCTCGTGGGCGAGGATCTGATTGAACAGCGCGGTCAGCGAATCCAGTGACGGGTATTGATCCTCATAACTGCGCA
>DATNNK010000147.1:0-3000 GCA_035601875.1 Casimicrobiaceae bacterium
CAATGCGATGTGGACGGGGACGGATGGGGACGTCCGGTCGTGCCGAGGCGTGGATCTGCCATTGCGAAGGCAAGCAGGAAATGGTCGGGAGACGCTAGAGCGCGCTAAAGCGAGCGGCCGATGCGGTCGGGAGCAACCCACGGCCGATCACACTGCCCCCACGGCAGCCCGTGAAAGCGCCAGCCGGAGATCCTGCACACTAGCACGGTCGCGAGGGCGCTTCAAACATGGCCGGCGAGCGCATTGCGGCTGGCAGCTGTGATTGCGTCGATCCAGGTCCTCGCTGCGGGGACCGCGCCACTCCAGCGCAGAAAACCATGGATCATGCCGTCGCAGTGGACAACCCGAACCCGGACACCGGCCGCGGTCAGAGCGCGCGCATAGTCGACGCCATCGTCGCGCAGCACGTCGTACTCGGCGACGGCAATGACGGCGACAGGCAGGCCGGAGAGATCGTCGGCGACGAGCGGCGAGAGCTCGGCCGCATCGATGGCCGTGCCCGCGCGGTAAGTCTCCCAATACCATGTCATTTGCGCTCCCGCGAGGTTGTAACCGGTGGCGAACTCGCGATACGAAGCGCGCGAGCACGTCGCGTCTAGGGCAGGATAGAGCAGCAATTGCAGATCCGGCTGCGGCGTGCCACCGGCACGAAGTCGCAGGGTCAGCGCGGCAGCAAGGTTGCCTCCCGAGCTGTCACCTGCGACGACAAAGCGCACACCGTCGGCGCCGAGCTCAATCGCGTGCGCGCGGGCCCAGTGCCACGCGGCTTCGAAGTCGTCCAGCGCCGCGGGGTACGCATGCTCCGGGGCGCAGCGGTAATCGACCGCGACGACGACGGCGGGCAGGCGATTGGCGAGCATCCGGCAGAGGCGATCGTGCGAATCGAGCGAGCCGGTAACCCAGCCGCCTCCATGCGCGTACAGCAGCAGCGGAAGTGCCGACGCGGACTCCAGCCGGTAGACGCGCAATGCGATCGCGCATGACTCGCCGGGCGTGCTAGCGTCGCTTACCGACGCTAGCGTTTCCGGCACGCCGCCCAGAAGCTTGGGCGCTTCCTCGGCCGCTTTTCGCAGTGCGGCGACGTCGGGTTGTGCCGTTCCCGGCGGCGCCTTGAACACCGTGTCGAGGAGATGTCGGATATGGGAATCGAGCATCGGATTTCCGCGAATTTCGGTCGTGGCGTCCAGCCACACATGGTACCCGATGCGCTGTCGCGGGTTGACAATCCATTCGCGTGGCGGCAACGTCGCATTTTGATCTCGGCAGCGAGCCCGGGAGCGATTGCAGCAAATTCTTGTAGCTGACGGGAGGTCGGTACCGTGATATCGAATCGGCGTTTTCTTTGTGTCCCAGCATCCATTCTTGTTGCGGCAACAGTTTTCTCGACTTGGCACGCTCCCGCGCACGCCGCGAAAAGCACCGAATGCGCGAAGATCGGCATTTGTTACTGCGTGAATGATGACTTGAAAGCGACGATCGGATCCAGGGTCGAGCGATTCCGGCAGATGATTGCCGAGCAGCGCAAGACCGGCAAGGCCGTCGGTTACTTGAGCGTTCCGCTTACGTCGACCGGGGGCGGCAACTTCAACGTGAACAAGGAAGTTGCGGAAAGTGCCAAGCTTGCCGTCGAAAAGCGCTTCGGGGCGGAATTTGTTTGGGTTCTCAATCCGGGAACGCTGGATGCCGATCTGCCCAAAGGCACTGGTGCGGACTACATGCTGATGTGGGTCAGCCTCATTGAGGGCAGCGACGGTTTCGGCGATGTCGACTTCGTGTATTTCGCCGGGCCGCAGGATTTTGCCCGCTATTTCGGGTTCGACGGCAACGCCGATATGGCAAAGCTCGACGCCTACTTCGATAAACGGGTCAAGGCCGACCCCGAATTCGCGACGGCTGTGCAGAACGGGCTCAACAAGGCCGCGTTTCGCAAATACTATGTGTTGCGCGCATCGGCGTCCGTCAGCCGCGGCGCACACGACGAGTGGAACATTTTCCGCCTCATCAACGAGCGGCGCCGCGCCGACAGTAAGTTTGGAACCGGCAACCAGATTCCCGTGCTGTTCGATGGGCGCGGCCTGGCGCCGGCCGACTCGGAGGCGCCGGTGTCGGAGGGATACGTCGGCAAGTGCGCGCTGTAAAACGCCGCAACGCCCATAGTCCCGCCAGCGCGACCGGAGATGCAACCGTTTCGCGTTTCGCAGTCCGGACTCGACGCGATTTGACGCAGCCCACACGAGTCGGTACCGTGGGACAAAGCGTTCCACCAGACTGCGTTTCGCTCCAAAGCAGAATCGCAGCGCGAACGTCTAACGGAGGATTCCCGATGATCATCACCCGACGTTTGCTGCACCGGGCCGTGCGCGCCGTTGCGGCCGTTCCGTTATTGGGGCTCGCACTATTTGCGCAGTTTGTTCCCATGCCCGCCGTCGCGGCCGACACGCTGAATGTCTACTCGATCTGGCCCGAGAACTGGGCGCGGCCCATGTTCGAGGAGTTCGAAAAGGCGACCGGCATCAAAATCAACTTCGTCCGCTTCTCGTCAGGCGAGGCGCTCGCCCGCGTCATTGCCGAAAAGAACAATCCGCGCGTGGATGTGCTCTTCGGGGGGCCGGTGGAAACTTTCGCCGCCGGGATCAACGAGGGATTGTTCGAGCCGTACAAGCCGCCCTCCTTCGCGTCGCTTCCCACCCGCTTTCGGCACCCAGACGGACAATGGATCGCCATCGCCGACGATCCACTGGTGTTCATGTCCAACGACAAGTTCATCAAGGAGAATGGCCTCAAGGCGCCGGCATCGTGGAACGACCTGCTCGCGCCCGCGTACAAGAACATGCTGCAGATGGCCGACGCGCGGACTTCCGGAACCGCCGTCACCCGCATTTTCTCCGTGCTCGAAGTCAACGGCCGCGATGAGAACAAGGCGTTCGACTACATGAAGAAGTTGCGGCCCAACGTGCAGCTGTATACCAAAAGCGGCGGCGGCGGAACGCTGCCGGTCGG
>DATNNK010000148.1:0-2898 GCA_035601875.1 Casimicrobiaceae bacterium
TGCTGGCGCTGCATTTCGCGCGGGCCTTGCTTTGCGAGGCACCTCGAGAAAGCGGGGAGGCTTGCGGGGTGTGCCCGAGCTGCGGCTATGTCGCTCAGGGCACCCATCCGGACTTGCAGCTTATCGAGCCGGTGACCTACGACGAGGAAGGTAACCGTACCCCGACGGACGCGATCAACGTCGAGCGGGTGCGCGAATTGATCGAATTCAGCCAATTGTCGCCGCATCGGCAACGCGCCAAGGTGGGACTGATCGCGCCCGCGGAAGCCATGAATGCGGCGGCGGCGAATGCATTGCTCAAAACGCTCGAGGAGCCACCCGCCGGAACATTGCTGCTGCTGGTGAGTCATCAGCCGGCGCGCTTGCCGCCGACCATCGTCAGTCGCTGCCGGCGGCTTCCCGCGCCGGAACCCGACCGCGCCGCCGCCGCGGCCTGGCTGGCGCACAACAGCGTAGGCATTGCCGATCCCGACCTGGTGCTCGCCCAAGCCGGGGGCGCGCCGCTGTTCGCGCTCGCGCTTGCAGCCGCTGACATTCAACGCGAGCGCGATCATCTGCTGCTGCAGCTGGCTCAACCGGAGCGGCTTTCACCGCTCGCCTTCGGCGCGCGCCTCGACAGCGCGCCGAAGGACGAACGCAAGTCTCAGCTCGCCAACGCGGTCTATTGGCTGCTGGCCTGGACCGCGGACCTCGCATCGGTGGCGGCGGGAGCTGCGCCCTCCTTCAACCCCGATCACAGGGACGCCTTGGCGCGGCTCGCGGGGCGGGTGGCACTGGTGCCTCTGTTCCGCTATTATCAAGAGTTGCTCGGGCAGCGTGCGCTGCTTTCCCATCCGTTGCAGCCGCGATGGGTCGCCGAAGCGCTGTTGATCGAATACCGCAAGTTGTTCGCCAAAGGTCAAGTGAATTAGCATGGCAACCGATCGCTCCAACGGAGGTTCCGGCCCGGCCACGGTGTCACGACCGGGCGTGCTTTCGCTCAACATTCGGGAAAAGGCCGCGCTGTACGCCGCGTATATGCCTTTCCTCAAGGGCGGCGGCATCTTCATTCCCACCAGCCGCAACTACCAGCTCGGCGAGGAAGTATTCATGCTGCTGTCGCTGATGGACGATCCGCAGCGGATCGCGGTTCAGGGCAAAGTGGTGTGGGTGACGCCCGAGGGCGTTCAGGGCAACCGCACCCAGGGCATCGGCGTCCAGTTCACGCAGGACGAAACCGGCGGATCGGCTCGGGCCACCATCGAAAAGATCCTCGCGGAAACGCTGGCATCGAACCGCCCGACTCACACCATGTAGCGTTGAGCGGCGCGGAACAACGCGCTCCTGTTTCGGTACTAATCGCCCTTGGCGCTCGTCACGCCACGTCCCGATCGTGCGTTGCATGACTCCTCGTCGATGATCGCTTCCTGACCCTTCCTATCCTGCGCCGTGTTCGTCGATTCCCACTGCCATATCAATTTTCCCGAGCTCGCGAGCAAGCTTCCCGACGTGCTCGCGTCGATGGCCAAGAACCGCGTCACGCACGCACTTTGCATCGGCGTCAATCTGCCGGAGCTGCCCGGCGTGCTTCAGCTCGCGGCCGACCATCCGAACATCTACGCCAGCGTCGGCGTTCATCCGGACTATGCGGACACGCCCGAGCCGTCGATCGAGACACTGACGGCGCTGTCCCGGCGCGCCAAGGTGGTGGCGATTGGCGAGACCGGACTGGACTACTTTCGAGTCTCCGGCGACCTGGAGTGGCAGCGTGCCCGCTTTCGAACCCACATTCGGGCAGCGCGCGAATGCGGCATGCCGCTGGTGATCCATACCCGCTCAGCCGCTGCTGATACGCTCGCGATCATGCGTGAGGAAAGGGCGGCGGAGGCAGGAGGCGTCATGCACTGCTTCACCGAGAGCTGGGAGGTCGCACAAGGTGCTCTCGATCTGGGATTTCACATTTCCTTTTCCGGCATTGTCACTTTCAAGAATGCGCAGGAGATCAAGGATGTCGCGCGGCGCGTACCGCTCGACCGGATGCTGATCGAGACCGATTCGCCGTACCTGGCGCCGGTGCCTTTTCGCGGCAAGCTCAACGAGCCCGCGTACGTCCGTTATGTCGCCGAAGAAATCGCCCGTCTTCGCGACATGCCATTGGAAGAGGTCGCCGCGGTGACGTCGGGCAACTTCTTTCGCTTGTTCGGGGTCCCGGATGACGCTCACTGACGGATCGCGGCGACGCGGCTGCCGTGCATTGCTTACGGCGCTGCTGGCAATACTGATCTCTTGTGCAGCGCCAACGGCGCTCCACGCCCAGGCGCTTTTCGATCGCTTCAATATGGCCGTGGCAGCCGATCGCACCGATGAAGTCGCGGCGCTGTTGGCGCGCGGTATGGATCCGAACACCGTCGACCTGAACGGAGATCCTGCGCTGCTGGTCGCGGCGCGCCTGGGATACGAGGCGACTCTCGACGTGCTTTTGCGGGGCGGCGCCAAGGTCAATGCCAGAAATCGCTTTGGCGACAGCGCGATCATGGTCGCGGCGATCGGAGGACAGCTGGCGATCGTCAAGAAGCTGGTCGCTCGCGGCGCGGCAATCAATCCCGACGGGTGGACGCCACTCATCTACGCGGCGACCGGTGGCCGCGACGGGGTCGTGCGCTATCTGCTCGAGGCGGGGGCCAAGGTCGATGCCGAAGGACCGAACGGCATCACGGCTTTGATGATGGCCGTTCGTGGCGGACATGCCGACACGGTGTCTCTGCTGCTCGCCAAAGGCGCCAGCGTCAACCACCGGGGCGAGAACGGCGCTTCAGCATTGATGTGGGCGCGACGCGGTGGATTCGACAGTATCGAAAAGGAATTGCGCGAGCGCGGCGCTCGGGAGTAGATCTCTGCCAGCGTGTCGTTGCTGCTAAA
>DATNNK010000149.1:0-6977 GCA_035601875.1 Casimicrobiaceae bacterium
AGCGCAGTGCTTTCGCCGCCGAAATCGCCGGTCAAGGAAATCTTGGGCAGAAGCGCTGCCTTGGCGACGCCGATCTGTGCATTCGCGGCGACCAGGGTTTCCTCGGCTTGGCGGATATCCGGGCGCCGCTCGAGCAGTGTCGAGGGCAAGCCCGTGGGCGGCACGGGCGGCACAGGCAGCTGCGCAAGGTCGCCGGGGGAGAGCTTGAGATCGAGCCTGCCGGTCAGCGTTCCGAGCAAATGCTCCGCCAACGCTCGCTGTCGCACGAGGTCTTTCAGTTGAGCCGCCGCGTCGGAGCGCGCGCCCAGTGCCTGCGCGAGATCGAGACCGGACGCGAGGCCTCCATCGACGCGACGGCGAACAAGGCGTAGGTACTCCTCGCGCGTCGTCAGCGTTTCGCTCGTCGCGGTGATTTGCGCGTCGAGCGATCTCAACGAGAAATAGGTCTGTGTCGTGAGGCCCGCCAGCGAAAGTGTGACGACGTCCTTCGCGTAGTGCGTAGCCAGGACCTGCGCCCGCGCGCTTTCGAGCAGGCGCCGCAGCCTTCCCCAGAAATCGATCTCGAAGGAGGTCGACAGCCCGACACGCAAATCGTTGCTCAGAGGAATCGTCGCGGGCGACGCCACTGCTCTGCTCGAGCGCGATCGCGCGGCAGCTCCGCCGAGATCGATTTCCGGGAACAACGCCGCGTTGGCTTCGCGCAGATCCGCATCGAACTCTTCGATCTTTGCCACTGCGGCTACCACGTCGAGGTTTTCGGAAATCGCCGTTGCGACCAGATCATTGAGAATCGGATCGTCGTACAGCTTCCACCAGTCGGTGCCCATTGTCGTCGAGGTCGCACTGGCATTGGCGGTTAGCGTATCGGCGTAGTCCGTCGGCAGCGGCGTCTGCGGCCGCTGATAGTCGGGGCCCAGCATGCAACCTGAAAGCGCAAAGGCAACGGCGATCCACGCGTAGCGATGCATCACGCGATCCTTTCCTCGATTCCCGCGGGCGCCACCGTTGGCTCAGCCTTGCGCCGGGTGAGGAGCACGAAAAACAGCGGAATGAAGATGGTGGCGATGAAGGTCGCTGCGAGCATTCCCCCGAACACGCCGGTGCCCATCGAGCGCCGGGCCGCCGCGCCGGCGCCGGTTGCGAGCACCAGCGGCACCACGCCCAGCACAAACGCGAGCGAGGTCATCACGATGGGACGGAAGCGCAAGCGCGCGGCCTCGAGCGCGGCGTCGACCGGCGACAATCCCTTCGCCTGCTCCTGCACGGCGAATCCGACGATCAGGATCGCGTTCTTCGCGGCAAGGCCGATCAGCACCAGCAGTCCGACCTGGAAGTAGACATCGTTGCTGAAGTTGCGCAGGAAGACCGCGGTCAACGCACCGAGCAATCCGAACGGAACCGCGAGCAGCACTGCCGCGGGCAGCGACCATCGCTCGTAATTCGCGGACAGAATCAGGAACACCATCACGATCGCACAGACGAAGGCGAGGATTGCCGCGGTGCCGATGCGTTTTTCCTGGAACGCCTGCCCCGTCCAGGCGATCGTGTACCCGGGAGGAAGCGATGTCGCGACCGCTTCGACCGCGGCGATCGCCTGCCCCGAGCTCACCCCTGGAGCGCTGTTGCCGAGCACCTTCGCTGCGAGGAAGCCGTTGAAGCGATCGAGTTGCTCCGGGCCGATGACGCTCTTCACGCTGATCAAAGCCTTCACCGGGATCATATCGCCGCCGGCAGACCGGACGTAGACGTTCCCCAGATCCTCCGTCTTCGAGCGATAGGCGCCTTCGGCCTGGAGCTGGACGCGATACGTGTGGCCGAACTTGTTGAAGTCGTTGACGTAGAGCACACCCATCGTGCTCTGCAGCGCGTCGAACACGTCTTTCAAGGGCACGCCGAGCGCGGCAGTCTTTTCGCGGTCGACATCGACAAAGAGCTGCGGTGACGTCGGACGATAGAACGACGCGATGCCCGTAAGCTCCTGCCTCTTGCGCAGCGCGTCGAGGAAGGGCTGTAGATTCTGATAAAGCTTTTGCGGATCGGCGTCGGCGCGGTCCTGCAGATACACCTCGAATCCGCCGGCGCTGCCCAGACCTCGAATGGACGCCGGGTTGAACGCGAGCAGCGTGGCTTGCGGCAACTTAGCGCCTTCGGCGACGACGTACTTGGCCAGGTCTTCCGCGTTCGTCTTGCGTTCGTCCCAGGGCTTGAGCGGAATGAAAAACGTCGCTGCGTTGGTCTTGTTGGCGCCGGCGATGACATCGAGGCCGTTGACAACGAACACGTGCTCGACCGCGGGATGGCCGAGCAGAACTTTCTGCACCGCCGCGCCGACCTCCTGCGTGCGTTGCAGGGTCGCCGCCTCGGGCAGTGTAAGCGAGCCCAGGAGGTAGCCCTGATCCTCCGATGGCACGAAACCGCCCGGGACCGTCCTGAACAGGAGCGCGTCCGCGCCGAGGATGGCAACGAATATGACCACCGCGATGATCGCGTGGCGCACCGTGAGGCGCACGCCGCCGAGATAGGTGCGGGTGAGCCACGCGAAGCTGCGATTGAACGGGCGAAACAGCCGGTTTTCGATGTGCTGCGGCTTGAGCAGCAGTGCGCAAAGCGCCGGCGTCAGCGTCAACGCGATCAGCCCCGAAATGGTGACCGCGGTAGCTACCGTCACGGCAAATTGCTGGTAGAGCTTGCCGGCAAGGCCGCCCAGAAACGCGACCGGGACGAAAACCGACACCAGCACCAGCTCGATTGCGATGATCGCGCCAGTCACTTCTCGCATCGATTCGATTGCGGCCTGCCTAGGGGACAACTTCTTTTCGGCCATCAGACGCTCGACATTCTCGAGCACGACGATCGCGTCGTCGACGACAATGCCCGTCGCAAGCACGATCGCGAACAGGGTCAGTGTGTTCAGCGTGAAGCCGAACAGCATCAGACCGCCGAACGCGCCGATCAGCGACACCGGCACCGCGACGATCGGGATCAACGTCGCGCGCCAGCTCTGCAGGAACACGAACACGACCAGCAGCACCAGAAACGCCGCTTCCGAGAGCGTGATGATCACCTCGTGGATCGACGATTGCACGAAGCGGGTGGTGTCGAAGGGAATGAGCTGCGTAACGCCCTGGGGAAAGCTTTGCGAGAGCTTGGCGATGCCGGCACGCACCGAGTCGGCGACCTTGAGCGCATTACCCCCCGATTGCAGGAAAACTGCGATGCCCACGGTGGGCTTACCGTCGAGATTGGTAAATGCGTCGTAGCTCACCGCGCCGAGCTCGAGGCGCGCGACGTCGCGAATGCGCAGCGCCCCGCCGGGGCCGGTCGAGCGCAGAACAATATTGCCGAAATCGGCGGGATCCAGGAGCCGCCCCCGCGCGGTCACGGTATAGACCAGCGACTGGCCCGCTGGTGCCGGCTCGGCGCCTATCTTGCCGGCGGCATACTGATTGTTCTGGGTGGCAATGGCCTGCGCGACATCGGTCGTGGTCACGCCGAGCTGAGCCATTTTCGCCGGATTGAGCCAGACGCGCATCGAGTAGTCGCGCGCCCCGAAGATCGTTACGTCGGCGACGCCTGGGATACGCTTCAGCTCGTCGATGATGTTGATCGTCGCGTAGTTGCTGAGAAAGAGCGTGTCATAGCGGGGATCGTTCGATCCCAGCGCGATCACCAGCAGGATGTCGGTCGAGCGCTTTTGCGCCACGACGCCGCTCTGGCGCACGACATCGGGCAGGCGCGGGAGCGCGATCGCCACCCGGTTGTTGACGTCGATCACTGCCTTGTCGGCGCTCGAGCCGACTTCGAACGTGCAGTTGATCGTCAGCGTACCGTTGGTCGCTGCCGTCGAGCTGAAGTAGATCAGGTTCTCGACGCCCGAAAGCTGCTCCTCGATGGGCGCTGCAACGGTCAGCGCCAGCGTCTCGGCGCTGGCGCCGGGATAGTTGGCGGTGATCACGACCGTCGGCGGAGCGATCTCCGGATATTGCGCAACCGGCAGCACTTGCGAGGCGATCAATCCCGCGAGAGTGATGATGATCGCGATGACGGCGGCGAAAATCGGCCGGTTGATGAAGAACTCCGAAAACGACATCGGCGCGACCTTATTTGTTGCCGGTCTTTGGGGGTGCGTTCGGTGTCGCCGCCGGTGTAACAGCGGCTTCCGCGGGCGGCGCCTCGGTTACCGGAGCGCCCGGCTGCACCTTGAGCAGATTATCGACCACGACCTTGTCGCCGGCATTGAGGCCCGCGAGTATCGTCCAGTCCTTCCCGATCCAGTCTCCGGTCGTGACCGGCCGCGTCTGCGCTTTCCCATCGGCGTCGACGACAAAAACGAGGTTTCCTTTTTCTGTCTGGACAACCGCGGCCTGCGGCACGAGAAACACCTTATCGCGCTCGCCCGCAGTGATGCGGACGGTGACGAACTGTCCCGGAAGAAGTTGCTGGCGCGGATTGTCGAATTCGGCGCGCAATTGCTGGGTACCGAGCCGCGTATCAATCGAGGTCGCCGCAAAGTTGAGCCGGCCCTTGAGTGGATACGGGGAACCGTCCGGCAGCAACAACTCCAACACGACTGGCGTCGAGCGGTTGAGATAGCCTCCGGGAAGCTTGGCGAGATCCGCTTGGGCAAGGCTGAAGCGCACCCACACCGTCGACATCTGGTTGATGGTCGTGAGCAGGCTGCCATTGACGTCGGTCGCGATCAGCGTTCCGATCGAATGTTCCGCGCGTCCGCTGACGCCGGCGACGGGCGCCGTCACGCGCGTATACGAAAGATTCAGCTCGGCCTGTCGAATGGAGGCATTGGCCTGTTGAATCGCCGCTTCCGCGAGCTGTCGCAGCGAGGTCGCATCGTCGTATTCCTTACCGGTTACGGCGCGGTCCTGCAACAGCGGCTTCAACCGCGCCTCCTCGCGCCGCGCCTGGTCGACCTGCGCGGTAGCCTGCGCGAGCTGAGCCCTCGCTTGCGCCAAGGCGACTTCATAAGTCGCGCGATCAATCTCGAACAGCGGCGCGCCCTCTTTCACGGAGTCGCCTTCGTTGTAGAACTGCTTTTGAAGGATTCCGGGAACGCGCGCGCGCACCTCGACCTGTTTCGATCCTTCGATCTGACCCACGATGTCGAACCTGATCGGAACCTTCCGCGGCTCAACCGTAAGCATGTGCACGGAGACGGGCGCAGGCGCTGCCGGCGCGGCGGCATCCCGCCCGCAAGCAACGAGCAGCCCCGCGACGATCAGCGCTGCGGAGCACGGTGCGGCGTAAGAAGGCAACAGGCGCAAGAGCGGATTCGTTTCGTTCTCGAACGGATGCATGGTAGGGAAAGAAGAAAGACAACTACGGACCGGCGGCAGCGCGCAAGAGCGGGATTATTATACAATCGCTGGTGTATGTAAACTCGACCGCGGCGGAGCAGACGGTGCGACGAACCAAGCAGGAATCCGAGCAGACAAGGCAGCAGATACTCGATGCAGCGCAGCGCGAGTTCGCGCGCTGCGGCGTGACGCGCACGACACTGCAGCGCATCGCGGCTGCAGCGGGGGTCACGCGAGGCGCGGTCTACTGGCATTTCGCCAACAAGCGCACGCTCTTCCGCGCGATGCGCGACCAGGTGTCGCTTCCGCTGTTCGACCGCACCGAGCTGCTCGGCACCGACGGTCCCGATCCTCTCCTCGCCGTCCAGCGGTTTCTGCACAGCGTCGTCGACCAGATCGAAAACGATCCACAAACCCGGCGCACGTTCGAAATCATGTCCCTCAAGTGCGAGTACGTCGACGAGTTTCGGGTGGAGTTGAAGCGACACGCGCGCAGCTGCCGCGAGCTTGCTTCCAAGCTTGCCTTGGTCTACGCACGCGCGAGAGACACCGGAGCGATGCGCAGCGACCTATCGCCCGAGAGTGCGGCACTGGACACCTGTGTCTTTGTCACCGGATTGCTCCGGTTGTGGCTGATCGACGAGGACGGTGGCTTGTTGCGCCCCCATGTCGGCGAGCTCATCTCCAACCACATTGCATCGCGGCGAGCCCATGCAGGCAAGCCCACTCCGCGCGAAACGCCGCCCGGGCGGCACGCCGCAAGCGCGCCGCACGGCGAATCGGCGCATGGCTTGTTGATAGAATCGAGCATCGGCCTCCGCCGTCGGCTCAGAGGGAATGCTGGATGAAAATCGGCTGGGTTTTCGTTCGCGCTCTTTGCGCAACGCTGGCGGTCCTTTTGTCATTCCCGTTGCTGGCCGCGGAGCAAGCCTACCCGTCGAAGCCGATTCGTCTCGTTGTTCCCTTCCCCGCCGGCGGTTCGCTCGACGTCGTGGCCCGCGCGATCGGACAAAAGCTGACCGAGGCATGGGGCCAGCCGGTGGTCATCGACAATCGGCCGGGCGCGGGCGGCAACATCGGCGCCGATCTGGTCGCCAAAAGCGCGCCGGACGGCTACACCATACTCGAGGGCGCGCTGTCGACGCATGCCGTCAACGTGAGCCTGTACGGCAAGATGCCCTACGACCCGATCAAGGACTTCGCACCGATCACCCTGGTGGCGGTGACGCCGAACGTGCTGGTGCTCAACGCTTCGTTTCCGGTCAATTCCGTGCCGGAGCTGCTCGCCTATGCTCGCGCCAATCCGGGCAAGCTTTCGTTTGGCTCGGGCAGCAACGGCAGCGCAGGCCATCTCGCCGGCGAGCTGTTCAAGACCGAGGCCGGCGTCGACATGGTTCACATTCCGTACAAGGGAGCAGCGCCCGCGCTGCAGGCGCTGCTGGCTGGTGACACTCAGCTGATGTTCGACAACCTCGCCAATGCCGCCGCGCAGATCAAGGCCGGCAAGCTGAAGGCCCTGGCGGTGACAACGGCGAAGCGCTCATCGCTGATGCCCGAGTTGCCCACGCTGTCCGAAACCGGCTTGCCGGGATTCGACATTTATACCTGGTGGGGCTTCATGGCGCCGGCCGGTACGCCGAAGGAGATCGTCGCCAAGTGGAACAC
>DATNNK010000150.1:0-8333 GCA_035601875.1 Casimicrobiaceae bacterium
AGCCGCTCGTGCCCTACCGGATGTGACGAGGACGACGTTGGATACCCGAGTGAAAGCGACGCTGCCCAACCCCGTGCGACCTGCGTTCGAGCGCGGCGAGCGCGATGACGCGGTCATCGTCAACATCGGCCCTTCGCACCCGGCGACTCACGGGACGATACAGGTGATCGCCGCGCTGGACGGCGAGAAGGTGCAGCGCGTCGACGTGCACTGCGGATACCTGCACCGCGGCTTCGAAAAGGAGTGCGAAGACCATACCTGGCACAACCTGATCCCCTACGTCGACCGGCTCAACTACTGCTCCGGCCTCATCAACGACTTCGCGTATTGCGAAGCGGTCGAAACGCTGCTGGAAGTCGAGATTACGCCGCGCTGCCGGTACCTGCGCACGCTGCTCTCCGAATATTCACGAATCGCGGACCACCTCACCTGCGTGGCGGCGTCGCTGATGGAGCTCGGCGCGATGACGGCCTTCCTCTACCTGGTGATGATCCGCGATTACATCTACGAGCATCTCGCGGACCTGACCGGCGCGCGCGTCACTTACACCTACGGCCGCATCGGCGGGCTGGCCCGCGACCTGCCCGTCGGCTGGCTCAAGCGCCTCGGAGAGATCCTCGACCAGTACGAGGTGTTCGTAGGACGCATTCACGGGCTCATGGACCGCAACCGCATCTTCATCGACCGCACCCGCAACATCGGCGTGATTTCGACCGCCGACGCGATCAACTGGGGCTTCACCGGGCCGATCCTGCGCTCGACCGGCGCGGCGATCGACCTGCGCAAGGACGCCCCTTACCTCGCGTACGGCGAGCTGGACTTCGACGTCCCGGTCGGCATCAAGGGCGACAACTACGACCGCTACTACGTGCGCATGCGGGAGATGGACGAGTCGGTGTACATGATCCGGCAGCTGATCGACTTGCTTCCGGAGGGCCCGATCAATGTCGACGATCGCCGCTGCACGCTCCCGGAGAAGCGTCTCGTCTACACGGAAATCGAGTCGCTGATCAACCACTTCAAGCTGATCATGGACGGGCCGGACGTGCCCGCGGGCGAGGTCTACGGGGCGCACGAAGCGCCCAACGGCGAGCTCGGCTTCTACCTGGTGAGCACGGGCGGAGGAACGCCGTACAAGTTCCATGTGCGCTCGCCGAGCTTCGTTCACATGGGCGGCGTGCAGCGCCTGCTCGAGGGTTACCAACTCGCCGACATCATTCCGACTTTCGGGTCGGTCAACATGATCGGCGGGGAGTGTGACCGATGAGTGATCGATGAGCGATCGATGAAGCACCTGATTCCCGAATTCGAGAAGCTGCGCGCGCGCTATCCGGCCGGCTTTGAATCGTCTTTCGTGCTGCCGTGCCTGCGCCGCATTCAGGAAGACCGCGGCTACGTCGCCGACAGGGACATCGACGCGCTGGTCGAATATCTCGGCGTCCCGCGCATCCAGATCGAGGAAGTCTTGAGCTTCTACGGACAGTTTCGCCGCAAGCCGATCGGTCGTTGCCACATTCAGGCCTGCCGCAACGTGTCGTGCTCGCTGCTGGGTGCGGAGCGGATTCTCGATCACCTGACCAAGAAACTCGGCATCGCCCCGGGGCAAACGACCGCCGACGGCCGCTACACACTGTCCACCGTCGAGTGCCTGGCCGCCTGCGGGACCGCGCCGGTGCTGATGATCGACGACGCATACCACGAGAGCATGACGCCGGAAAAGATCGACGCGCTGCTTGCGGCGCTGGTTTAGCATGGCAAACACCAAACTCCTGATGACGTTTCCGGTCACGGAGACCTCGCACACCCTCGCGGAATACCGCGCCCGCGGCGGCTACGGTGCGTTGGAAAAGGCGCTGCGCCAGATGACGCCGCAGGAGGTGGTTGCCGAGGTCACCGCTTCCGGCATTCAAGGACGCGGCGGCGCCGCCTTTCCCATGGGCCGCAAATGGGCGGTCGTTCACCCGAACGACGGCCAGTCGCATTATCTTTGTGCCAACGCCGACGAGGGTGAACCGGGAACCTTCAAGGACCGCTGGATTCTCGAATACGCGCCGCACTTGCTGCTCGAATCGATGCTGATCGCGTCGTACGCGCTGCAGGTGCGCAACGCGTTCATCTACATCCGGGGCGAGTTCGACCTGCCGTACCGACGTCTCGCGGCTGCATTGGAGGAGGCGTACGCGGCCGGCTACTTCGGCGAGAGGATTCTCGGCACCGACTTCGCGTGCGATCTGGTGATCTATCGCGGCGCGGGATCCTACGTCTGCGGCGAGGCTTCCGCGCTGATCACGTCGATCGAGGGCAAGCGGGGTTACCCGCGCAACCGTCCGCCACGCCTGACCGTACGCGGCCTGTATCAGAAGCCTACCGTCATCAACAACGTCGAGACGCTGTCCAACGTCGCCTGGATCATCACGAATGGCGGCGAGGCGTTCAAACAAGTGGGCACCGCCAAGGACCCCGGTACCCGTCTCATTTCCATTTCCGGTCACATCGAGCGCCCGGGCGTCTACGAAATAGAGATCGGGTACCCATTCGCGAAATTCATCGACGAGGATTGCGGTGGCATCCTCGGCGGGCGGGCGCTCAAGGGGATTATCCCGGGCGGTATCTCGACGAAGGTGCTGACCGGGAAGGAAATCGAGCCCCTCACCCTCGACAATCAATCGCTCGCGGCGGCGGGCTCGTCGATGGGCTCGGGCGGAATGATCGTCATCGCCGAAGGCACGTGCATGGTGCGCTTGCTACAGGTACTCCTGCGCTTCTACCACCACGAGTCCTGTGGCCAGTGCACGCCCTGCCGCGAGGGCATGGGGTGGCTCCACCGCATCATCGACCGCATCGTCGCCGGCGAAGGCCGTGCCGAGGACATCGAGCGCATGTACCAGATCTCCGCCTGGAACGACGGCACGACGATCTGCGGCATGGGCGATGCCGCCGGCTATGCCACGAGCGGCATCCTGAACAAGTTCCGCGACGAGTTCGAGTATTTCATCGAACACAAGCGCTCGCGCTGCAACGGGACGCTGGAATGCCCGAAATCTTCATAAACGGCCATTCGATTCAGGCCGAGCGTGGCCAGAGCGTCCTGCAGGCAGCACTGGCGCATGGATTTTACATCCCCTATTTTTGCTGGCACCCGAAGCTGTCGGTGGCAGGCAACTGTCGCATCTGCTGTGTCCAGGTCGAGGGTCGCAGCTGGGTGGAAATCGCCTGCAACATGCCGGTCGCGGAGGGCCTGCGGGTGCTCACCGATTCCGACACGGTGAAGGCGTACCGCAAGTCGATCATGCAACTGATGACGCTCAACCACCCGGTCGACTGCGGCATCTGCGACAAGGCCGGCGAGTGCAAGCTGCAGGATTACCACTACAAATACAACGGCGCGCCGTCGATTTCACGCGACGCGAAAGTGCGCTCGACCAAGTTCCACGCGCTGTCCGAGCGGATCGTGCTCGATAACGAGCGCTGCATCCTGTGCTCGCGCTGCGTGCGCTTCACGAGCGAGATATCCAAATCGAACGCGCTCGGAATCATCCAACGCGGCGATGCGTCGCTGGTTCGCGCCGCGGAGGATCGCCCGCTCGACGCCGACCCGTACTCGGACAACATCATCGACCTCTGTCCGGTGGGTGCGCTGCTCTCGCGCCCGTTCCTGTACAAGGCGCGCGTCTGGTATCTCAAGCCGACTCCTTCGGTCTGTCCGGGCTGCGCGCGAGGCTGCACGGTGCAGATCTGGCATCGCAAGCAGGAGTGGAAGCTCAACGCGCTCGACCCGCGCCAGAACGTCAGTATCGAGCGCGTGACTCCTCTCGAAAATCCGCACGTCAACGGACCCTGGATCTGCAACAAGGGGCGTGACCTCGCGCAGATCTTCGAGCGCCCGCGCGCGACGCAGGCGATGCAGAAGGGCAAGCCCGTCGATTTGCCATCGGCCATCGAGTCCGCTCGACACCTGATCGAGAGTGCCGGGCACCCCGTCGCACTGGTGTCGAGCTGGGGCTCCAACGAAGAGCTCGGCGCTTTGAAGCATGCGCTCCCTGGGCGCTTCGCCGCTTTCACCAAGCACGATTGGACACCGCAGCCGGGCGAGCGCCTCGACGACGATCTGCTCATCCGCGCGGACAAGAACCCGAATACGGCCACGGCATGTGCGTTGTTCCCGCGGCAAGACGACGGTGCGAGCGCCATCGCCGAAGATACAGACCTGGTCCTGGTCTGGGGCGAGGGCTTCGACTTCGTCCGCATCCCGGTCGGGGCAAAGATCATCTTCCTCAACGCGTATCTGCAGCCGGAGAACGGGCACGCCGACGTTTTCATTCCGATCAGCATCCAGACCGAGCGTCGCGGCCACTACACCAACTTCCAGGGTGTGGTGAGCGCGTTCGCACCCTGCTTTCCGAAGAAGGCATCGGTCGCCGACGCCGAGACGCTGTTCGCCGCGATTGCGGCGACCGAAAGCGCCCGCGCATGATGCAGGATCTGGTCGTCTATCTCGTCTTCATCGGCTACGCGGTGGCGGTACTGCTCGTGTTCGGCACCGTTCTGACCTGGGTCGAGCGCAAGCAGGCCGCCATCATGTCCGATCGCATCGGCGCGAATCGTGCGTACGTGCGCATTCCCTTCACCCAGATCAAGCTCGTGTGGTTGGGCCTGTTTCACGGTCTCGCCGACGGTATCAAGATGATGCTGAAGGAGGACTTCAAGCCCAATTCCTACGACCGCTTCGCCTACGCCCTCGCGCCCTGGGTCGTGTTCACGCCGGTGCTGCTCGTGTTTGCGGTCATTCCCTTCGGCGGCACGCTCGTTCCGGCAAAGCTGCTGCAAAGCGCGCCTTCGCTGGCTGCCTGGTTCGGCGACAGGACGTATCCGATGCAGATTGCGCGCGTCGATGCCGGCCTCCTGGTCGTCTTCGCGTTCGGCGGACTGACGATCATCGGGACGATGCTCGCCGGCTGGTCCTCGTCCAACAAGTTCTCTCTGCTGGGCGCGCTGCGTGCCGGCTCGCAGATGATTTCCTACGAGCTGATCATGGGTCTCACCGTGCTGGGGCTCATCCTGATTTACGGCACCGTCGACCTGAACGCCATGGCACAGCAGCAGTCGGGCGTGCTGCTGGGCTTTCTGCCCGCCTGGGGAATCTTTCTGCAGCCCTTCGCGGCGATCCTCTTCATGACCGCGGCGATCGCGGAGAACAAGCGCATTCCTTTCGACCTGCCGGAGGCGGAGTCGGAACTCATCGCCGGCTATTACACCGAATACAGCGCGATGAAGATGGGGCTGTTCATGTTCGCCGAATTCATCGAGATCGCGATCATCGGCGCGCTGTTCACGACGCTCTTCCTCGGCGGTTACAACCTGCCGTTCATGACCGACGAGGGCTTTGTACTGCCGGGAAATCACGTGGTGTCGATCGGCCATGCCGCGATCGTGGTGATCCAGCTCGTCGTGTTCCTGGGCAAGGTGCTGCTCGTGTCCAGCTTCCAGATCCTCGTGCGCTGGACGCTGCCGCGCTTTCGCTGGGACCAGCTGCTGCGCTTCGCCTGGAAATTCATGTTCCCGCTGGCGCTGGCCAACTTGACGGTGACCGCAGTCGTCGTCTGGGCGCTGCACGCCTAGCCCGTCACTCGAACATGAAGCCCTACGTGCGCAAGCAATACTGGAACCGGCCCACCATGTCGTGGTGGGAGCGGGCGTACCTGCCCGAGATCCTGCGTGGTCTCTCCATCACCGGCGGCGTATTCCTGACGAACATGTGGCACTGGATGACGTTTCGCAAAGGCGCGCTCACGACGTATTACCCCGAGCAAACGCGGCCCGACTACGCGGCCGGTAACCGCGGCAAGCACGTGCTGACGCAGCGCCCCGACGGTCGGCCCCAGTGCATCGCCTGCAACATGTGCGCGACGGTATGCCCGGCAAAAGTCATCGAGATCGAGGCGGCCTTCGATCCGGACGACCCGGTGCATCCGAAATATCCCGCGCGCTTCGAGATCGACTATTCGCGCTGCATCTTCTGCGGGTTGTGCGTCGAGGCCTGCCCCGAAGATGCGATCCGCATGGTGAAGGAAGTGCCCAACCTGCCGACGTACGATCGTCAGCAACTGTGGCTATCGCTCCCCGAGCTCCTCAACTGGAACCCGCAACGCGATGTCGCGAAGCCCTATCCGGCGAAGGCCGGTAGCGAAAACACCGCGAAGGGCGGTGCCGACAAGACGAAAGGGCCGACATGATCGAGACCGTGCTCCTCTGGCTCTTCGCCGCCACGGCGCTCGTCGCCGCCGTCCTGATGCTGGTGCTGCGCCACCCGATGCGCGTCGCGCTGGCGCTCACCGCGACCATGCTTTCGCTCGCCGGCGTCTACGCGCTACTTGGCGTGCACGTGATCGCGGTGTTCCAGGTGCTCATCTACGTCGGCGCGGTGATGGTGTTCATGGTCTACGCGATCATGCTGCTGGACGTGCGCGACCGCTCCTTCACGCGCCGCTTCTCGCGGCTGCTGCTGCCCGGCATTGCCGCTGCGCTGCTGTTCCTCGCCATCCTCGCCCACGGATTGTGGCGCGCGCTGCCCGAGCCCAGCGGCGCGGCGAGCGGCACACTCTTCGCCTTAAAGCGTTTCTCGACCGAATTCCTGAACGAGTACTGGTTGCATTTCGAGCTCGTTTCGGTGCTGCTGGTCGCCGCGGTGGTGGCGGCGCTGGCCGTGCTCGAGGTCGGACGAAGGCATCGTGGATAAGGTGCAGATGCTCATCGCGACCGCCGCGGCGCTGTTTGCGCTGGGGCTGCTGGGCGTCATCGTCCGCCGCAACGTGCTGGTCATGCTGATGTGCATGGAGCTGATGCTCAACGGGGTGAGCCTCAGCCTGGTGACCTTCGCGCAGCAGACGGCGACCGCGGCCGGGGCGGTGCTCGTCTTTCTAATCTTCGTCGTCGCGACGGCCGAAATCGCCATCGCCATTCCCATCGTGCTCCTGCTCGTGCGCCGCAAAGGCGTGCTCGACCTGGACGCCTACGCCGACCTCAAGGGATAGCCGGTGAGCCACCCGCTTACCGCGATCGTCCTCCTGCCGCTGGCAGGGTTCCTGCTGAACGGCCTCGCTGGCAACCGGCTCGGCACACGGTTCGTCTCCGCGATCGGCTGCGGCCTGCCGATCCTGGCCTTTCTGGTGACGGTGAAATGTTTCCTGGACCTGCAGGCGGCAGGTGGAGCGCCTTTAATCGACATCGCTTACACCTGGGCCGTCGTAGGCGGCAGCTCGTTCGAGGTCTCCTTTTATTTCGACGCTTTAAGTGCGGTGATGGTGCTGATCGTGACCGGCGTCGGCTCGCTCATTCACCTCTACTCGATCGGCTACATGAGGGACGACGCGAGCTACGCCCGCTACTTTTCCTACCTGAACCTCTTTCTGTTCTTCATGCTGCTGCTGGTGTTGGGCCGGTCGTTGCTCGTCCTTTTCGTCGGCTGGGAAGGCGTGGGACTTGCCTCGTATCTGCTGATCGGCTTCTGGTTCGAAGACCCGGACAAGGCCCGCGCCGGCAAGAAGGCGTTCATTACCAACCGCATCGGCGATGCCGGCTTCCTGCTCGGCATGTTCCTGCTCTACCAGGCGCTGGGGACGCTGGACATGGACCGCATCAACGCGGCATTCATGGGAAGCGCGCCGCCCGCGGTGTCGGCGAGCCTGGTCGGCATCCTGTTGTTCATCGGCGCGTCGGGCAAGTCAGCGCAGATTCCGCTGCACGTCTGGTTGCCGGACGCCATGGCAGGCCCGACGCCGGTCTCCGCGCTGATCCACGCGGCGACCATGGTGACCGCCGGCGTGTATCTCGTCGCGCGCATGTCCGGCATCTATCTGCACGCCCCGGAGGCCAGCGCGATAATCGCCGCGATCGGTGCGCTCACCGCGTTCTTCGCGGCGACGATCGCGGTCGTGCAGACCGACATCAAGAAGGTGCTGGCGTATTCGACGATCTCGCAGCTCGGCTTCATGTTCGTGGCACTGGGCGTCGGGGCGTACAGCGTGGCGATCTTTCATCTCTACACGCACGCGTTTTTCAAGGCCTGCCTCTTCCTGGGCGCCGGGAGCGTGATCCACGCGCTCGGGGGCGAGCAGGACATTCGGAAAATGGGCGGGCTCGCACGCCGAATTCCCGTAACCTTCGCGACCTTCGCTGTGGCGACTGCCGCCATCGCCGGTATCCCTCCGCTCGCCGGATTCTTCTCCAAGGACGAGATTCTCTGGTTCGCCTTCGCCAGCAGCCGCGGCGGCTCGCCGTTGCTCTTTGCGGTGGCCGCGACAACCGCGCTGCTGACGGCCTTCTATATGTTCCGG
>DATNNK010000151.1:0-2867 GCA_035601875.1 Casimicrobiaceae bacterium
CACCATTCCGCAAGTCGGCGGCATGTTTCGCGGCGATCGCGCGCGCAAGGAAAACCTGGTCAACTATGGCTTCCGGCTTCCGTCGGCGCTCGACAACCGGCCGTTGCGCTTCGATGAATTCGAGAAGCTGCTGCCGCAGGCGATTTTCGTTTCCGCGACGCCCGCCGACTACGAGAAGACGCATGCGGGGCAGGTAGTCGAGCAGGTGGTGCGGCCCACGGGACTGGTCGACCCGGTGCTGGAAGTCCGGCCCGCTCAAACCCAGGTCGATGACCTGCTGTCCGAGATCAGCCTGCGCGTCGCCAAGAACGAGCGCGTCCTCGTGACCACGCTGACCAAACGGATGGCCGAGGACCTGACCGACTATCTGAACGAGCACGGGGTCAAGGTTCGCTACCTGCATTCGGACATCGACACGGTGGAGCGGGTGGAAATCATCCGCGACCTGCGGCTCGGCGAATTCGACGTGCTGGTCGGCATCAATTTGCTGCGCGAAGGGCTGGACCTGCCGGAAGTATCGCTGGTCGCGGTGCTCGATGCCGACAAGGAAGGCTTCTTGCGTGCCGAGCGCTCGCTGATTCAGACGATCGGGCGCGCTTCGCGGCACATCAACGGCATGGCAATACTTTATGCCGACAAGATGACCGACTCGATGAAGGGGGCGATCGACGAGACGACGCGGCGCAGAAACAAGCAACTCGCGTGGAACGAAAAGATGGGCATCACTCCCATTGGCGTGACCAAGCGCATCAAGGACATCATCGACGGCGTCTACGATATCGATGAAGAGCGCAAGCAGCTCAAGGCCGCCCAGGCGCACGCCAAGTACCAGGCCATGCCGGAGAAGGATCTCGAAAAAGAGCTCAAGCGCATCGAAAAGGAGATGCTCGATGCGGCCAGGAATCTGGAGTTCGAACGAGCGGCCGAGCTGCGCGACCGGCTCTACCAGCTCAAGGAAAAACTCTTCGGCGTATCCCTTGCACACTGAGTTGCGCACCGAGCTCGCTGACGGCCCTTGCCGTGAACGATAGCGAATACGGCGCCAGCTGGCGAATCCTCGCTTCGCAACTGCATGAGCTCGAACGGGCCGCGGGTATCGGCGACGCTGTGAGCAGTGTGAATAATGCGGCGCCATTGGTGCCGGATCCGGCGCACGCGGACAAGGACGATGGAACCGGCGGCGAGCATCCCGCACACCCTTGTCGGCTTCCGCTTGACGCGTCACAGTGGCGCGAGCTTCGGGCGCTGTACTTCGGCGTTCCCCACTTGGCGCTGCGCAAGAGCCTCATTGCCAAACAACGCGAGCTGGACCTATTCGAGCGCACGGGCGCGCGCACTCGAGTCGAAGACGCCCGGCGGCAGCTCGAATCGCTCAGGCGCCGGCCGTCAGAAGGGTGGTGGATCGCCGCCATCGTCGGCGCGAGTCTGGTGATCGTCGGCTACGAGTTGTTTGCCATGCTGGGCGCCATCGCCGGCGGCATCGCGGCGCTGTTCGTCGGCAACGGTATCGAACAAAGTGCGCGGCGCCGATTCGAGCAGGCAGCAGCATTCGCGGAAGAGGACCTGAGCGCTGCAGTGGCCGCCGCGGCCACCGCGGAACAATCGAGAGACTTGTTCAGCGAGCGCGAGAGCACGACCGGCTATGCAGATCGTGCCTTGGACGGCGCTCAGCACCTCAGCCCCAGCACCCACTGAAGCGGCGCTAAAGCGGACACCTAGCGCGCTTGGTCGGCGCCACAGTGGGCCACTCGCGCCGGCGCACCGCATCGATCGCCGCTTGTCTACAAAGAGATGTCCGCCAAGGCTTGAGCCTTACGCCGAGCTGCTGTTCAGGCACCTGCCGCGGAGCGGACCGGCTCTCGAGCGATTGTGAGCGGCGGCCGTTCGATAACCTCGCTGACAATGCCCGGCGACGCAATGGCATCGCGCCACAGGGCATGGGCTTCAGGCGATGTCCACACCTCGAAGTGCAGTTGAGAAAGCGCCACCGGATCGCTCAACAGGCGAATCTTCTGCGGCGCGGTCAATGGCGCCGGTCCATCCTGTAGCGCTAAGCGCACCAGCTGCTTGCGCTCGCTGCGTGCCGTTCCGGTTTGGCTAAAGCGCGCAACGCCCGCGGCGCACGTCAGCGCATTGATCACCGGATCGACGACAGCTTCGATGAAGCCCGGCGGCCTGGGCGCGGCGCGCACGCTTTGCATCATTGCATGGATTTCCTTAGGGGGCCGCAATTCTTCGGGAATCACAAACAGCCGCGCCTTGCGCAGGCCACGGCCGAGCGATACGCGGCTGGTATAGACCGACAGTGGGATAGAAACCATCAGCGCCCCGACGACCGGCAGCAGCCACCACAGGAACGATGGATTGAGCCAATAAACGCCGCCGGCCCAGAGCACGCCAAGCAGCGTGTGCCAGCCGTGTCGTCTTGTTGCTTCGCCCCATGTCGTTTCGGAGTCTTCGCGCGGCGGTGACTTCCATTGTATCTTCCAGCGGGAGAACGCGGCAAGCACGAACTGGGTGTGGAAAAGCATCCTGATCGGCGCCAGCATCGCCGAGAGTCCGAATTCGCAGAGCATGCTCGCCGCCAGACGCAAGCGCCCGCCATAGCGTTTGGCGCCTCTCGCCCAGAGTAGCGTCACGCCGAGGATCTTGGGCAGGAACAGCAGCAGGGCAGTGGCGCTGAACAAGGCGATGGCCCATTCGGGGTGCCATTCGGGCCATAGCGGAAACAGCTGAAAGGGCTGCTCAAAGTATATCGGTTCGCTCAAGGTATGAACCGCCAGCAGCGTCGTGGACAGGATCAGGAACATGAACCAGAAAAGCGCCGACAGGTACGCCATGACGCCGCTCATGAAAACGGCGCGGTG
>DATNNK010000152.1:0-2441 GCA_035601875.1 Casimicrobiaceae bacterium
TCCGCCGGATCGAGACGAGAGCACCGGCATCAACGACAAGTTGTTCGCGTACAATGAAACAAGCAGGCACATATCGCGGACGTCATGGCCGGTACCTCGGCGCAGTGATCGCGGCGGCCTAGAGTTGCCAAATATCGATCATCCATCCGCGCAAGCCGCGCAACCCGAACGAACCTTGCCCGGGCTGATGCGGCGTGCCGAAGCATTTCAGCAGCGAGGTAACCATGTCCGACTCCATCGCCCTCTGGCGCGCGGAACACGCCAATTTCGCGACGCTACTCGATCTTCTGGAACGCCAGCTCGACCTCTTTCACAAGGGGGAGAAGCCCGACTACGAGTTGATGCTGGATATCATGTTCTACATGACGCACTACCCCGATGTATTGCATCACCCCAAGGAAGACTTGGCGTGTGCAAGGATCAAGGAGCGCGACGTCAACGCCCGTCCGATCGTCGACGAGTTGACCGAGCAGCACGCGCGCCTGAAGGATTGTGGGGACGCATTGGTTCGTGCTCTCGACGACATCGTCAACGGGTCGATCACCGCGCGCGAGCACGTCGAGGTGCCCGGCCGGGCCTACGTCGCGGATTTCCGCAGCCATATGCTGCACGAGGAAACGGCGATCCTTCCTCTGGCGGCCAAGCTGCTGCGCGACCGGGACTGGGCAGCAATCGATGCCGCGATACGACACATCGACGATCCCCTGTTCGGCAAGAACGGAGAGGAACGGTACGCGGCGCTACGTCGGCAGATTGCGCGCGAAGCGCGGCCGTCGAAGGCGATTACGCGTTAGAAACGCTGCGCACTCGCGTGCGCAGTCCTTCTCGGGCGTAAGCCATTCATGGGGCGCGGTGTGGGCAACGACCTTGAATTCGTCTACGCGTTCGGGCACGAAGTTGCGCTGGAGCGCGCTCGCGGACAACTGAACCCTACTTTGGCACTCGTGCGCCCGCTCGCGTGGACCCGGCCGCGCGAGCATGAATCGGAACGCACCTATCGAGCTCTGCAGGAGGCGCGCTCGCTTCTGGCGACGCCGCAAATAAGGCCTCCCGCCGTCTGGGCCGAGCTGCGCGATGGAGCTCGACCGTAGATGCTCAAGCTCGAAAGCGATCGACCGCAGCCAATACACGCTCCCGCCGCGTTCGCGCTGTGGAATCTCGGCTTTCGGCCATTTTATTTTCTCGCCAGCGTGTTCGCTGCGCTGTCGGTGGCGCTCTGGACGTGCGAATACACAGGCTATCTTTCGCCTGGCTACCTGCGCGTCCCGATCTGGCACGGCCACGAGATGCTGTTCGGTTACACCCTGGCGGTGGTTACCGGATTTCTGTTCACCGCAGTGCGCAACTGGACCGGCCGACCGACGCCCACGGGAGCGCTACTTGCGGCTTACGCCGCACTCTGGGTTGCCGGCCGGATGTTGGTGCTGACACCGTATGCGTTGACTGCAGCGTTGGTCAACGCCGCGTTTCCTCTCGCTGTGGCTGTCGGCATCGGCATCCCGCTGATACGCAGCGGCAATCGGCGCAACTATTTCTTCATCGCCCTGCTGGTCGTGCTTAGCCTTGCCACGCTGGCCGTGCATCTTTCTTTCCTAGGCATACTGGGGTGGCCACAGCTTGTCAGCGTGCAAGTCGGCCTTGACGTCGTGCTGTTCATCATGGCGGTGATGGGCGGGCGCGTCATTCCGATGTTCACCAACAATGGTATACCGGGCGCCCAAGCCACGCGCCACCCGTTGGTCGAAAAGCTCGCCTTGGGTGGCGTTCTCGTTTTGTTCGCGGCTGACTTGCTGCAAGCCTCCGCGATCGTGGTTGCCGTGCTTGCGCTCGCCGTTGCGGCCGCGCACGCGGCCCGGCTCTATTTGTGGCAACCGTGGCGAACATGGTCGAGCCCTCTGGTCTGGATTCTGCACGCGGCGTACGGCTGGATAGTCATCTACCTTGTGCTCCGTGCATTGGCCGCGCTGGGGTTTATTGCCGAGCCGTTGGCCGTGCACGCCCTGACCATTGGCGCGATTGGGGGCCTGACCATCGGCATGATGACCCGTACCGCGCGCGGTCATACCGGACGCCCGCTGACAGCGGATGGCTTTGAGGTGATTTGCTACGTTCTGGTCCAACTCGCCGCGGCGATCCGGATCTTCGGCGGCATCTTATTGCCAGGTATCTATCTCACAACCGTCATCGCCTCGGCAATATGCTGGTCGAGCGCGTTCGCGCTGTATGCGATTCGCTATTGGCCGGTGTTGGCACGAGCCCGCATCGATGGCAAGCCGGGGTAGGTCTTTGATGGAGAAGCAACGACGACTCATCATGCAGCGTCCGGCGAGCGCGTAGACGTTCGACCGGGTGGCACAAAATGAAAATGCCCCGATGGAGGTGCCGAGCGAAGGTGGCACGCCCGACAGGACTCGAACCTGTTACCCCCGGCTTAGAAGGCC
>DATNNK010000153.1:0-3218 GCA_035601875.1 Casimicrobiaceae bacterium
GACGAGGCGCAGTGCGACGGTGTTCGGGCGGCCCGGTATCAGCGCGCTTTGTTCGGCGACGAGCTCGGCCTCGACGTGTGCGGTGCGGACGGGCGCCGCGTCGGAGACACGAACGCCTACGCACGCCATGACAAGCATGAACAGGAGCGTCGTGAAAGTGATCGAGCGTGGCATGGTCTGGCCCGGATCGGTGTCCTGTGGTGGCGAGCGAATTAAGGCGGGGCAAATCGCGATTGCCGGTAGATTGGGAATTCTAGCAGCCTCTCGCCCTACACCCCTCTCCTCGGACCGCGTTGGTCGGCAAACGTTGCCGGCGATCCGACGAAAGGCGGGCGCTGTGAGCAGCGAGCCAGGTCCCGCCGCCTAGCGAGTGGGGTGCGAGCGCCCGGGAATAGGCGCCAGCCGGCGAAGGTAAGGTTGCAATTCACGTATAAGGTACGAAAAGCCGGCAAATCGGACCGAACGCCCGGCAAGTTCAAACTCACGGTTCTGCATGGAAGCTTTTCTGGTGTCGATGGTCGTGGTCGCGCTTGGCGAGATCGGCGACAAAACACAGCTCCTCGCGTTGATGCTCGCCGCTCGCCTGCGCCAACCCGTGCCAATTATTCTGGGCATCGTGGTCGCGACGCTCGTCAACCATATGCTGGCCGGCCTGGCCGGCGGATGGATACGCGAAATCGTGCCGGCGACGTATCTGCGATGGCTGCTGGCGCTTTCGTTTCTGCTGGTCGCATTGTGGGCGCTGAAAGCGGATAGCATCGACGACGACGCGCCGGTGTCATACAGCCATCTCGGCGCGTTCATGGTGACCGTCGTCGCGTTCTTTCTGGCCGAGATCGGAGACAAGACTCAGGTCGCGACGGTGATGCTCGCCGCACGCTTCAACAACCTCGCCGCCGTCGTCGCGGGAACCACGCTAGGAATGCTGATCGCCGACGTGCCGGTGATCCTGCTCGGTAAATTGGCAGCAGGGAAAATCCCGTTCAAGGCGGTGCGCGTCGTGGCCGCCGGATTGTTTGCGGTGCTCGCGGTACTCACGCTGGTTGCAAGCTGAGAACGTCGCTAACCGAGGCCGACGGTCGAGAGAGGCGCTGTCGGTATAATCATCTGTTCCTCTAACGAGCCAGACCCGTAGCGTGCAACCGTACCGCCCCGCCGATATCGAAGCCGCCGCGCAGGCACACTGGGCGTCGCGCAAGGCGTTTCTCGCCACCGAGACCTCGTCGGCTCCTAAGTTTTTTTGCGTCTCCATGCTGCCGTATCCATCCGGCAAGCTGCACATGGGGCACGTGCGCAATTACACCATCAACGACATGATGTACCGGTATCTGCGTATGAACGGAATGAACGCGCTGATGCCGATGGGATGGGACGCATTCGGACTGCCGGCCGAGAATGCGGCGATAAAAAACGGCGTCGCCCCGGCGAAGTGGACGTACGAGAACATCGCCTACATGAAACGGCAGTGCCAGGCGATGGGCTGGGCGATCGACTGGTCGCGCGAATTCGCGACCTGCACGCCCGCGTACTACCGATGGAATCAGTGGCTGTTCCTGAAGATGCTCGAGAGAGGCATCGCTTACCGCAAGAGTGGTATCGTCAACTGGGATCCGGTCGATCAGACCGTGCTCGCCAACGAACAGGTGATCGATGGCAAAGGCTGGCGTTCCGGCGCGCCGGTCGAGAAGCGCGAGATCCCCATGTATTACCTGCGCATCACGGACTACGCCGAAGAGCTGCTGGCATATCTCGACAAGATGCCCGGCTGGCCCGAGCGGGTAAAAATCATGCAGGCCAACTGGATCGGCAGGAGCGAGGGCGTGCGCTTTGCGTTCACGCACGACGTCAGAGGCGACGACGGCAAGCCGATCGGCGACGGCCGGATGTACGTCTTCACCACCCGCGCCGATACCATCATGGGCGTGACCTTCTGCGCGGTGGCCGCCGAGCATCCGCTGGCCGCGCACGCCGCGAGATCCAATTCGAAGCTCGCCGCCTTCATCGAGGAATGCAAGCGTGGATCGATCATCGAGGCGGACTTCGCGACCATGGAAAAGAAAGGCCTGCCGACCGGCCTCTTCGTCAGGCACCCGCTCACCGGTGAAAAGCTCGAGGTATGGATCGGCAATTACGTGCTGATGGGCTACGGCGACGGCGCGGTGATGGGCGTGCCCGCCCACGACGAGCGCGATTTCGAGTTCGCGAAAAAACACGGGTTGCCGATCAAGCAGGTGATCGCAGTCGACGGCGAGACCTTCTCGAGCGACTCGTGGCAGGCATGGTACGAAGACAAGCTCCGGGGCCATGTGATCAACTCGGGCAAGTACGACGGCATGCGCTATCAGCAGGCCGTCGACGCGATCGCCGCGGATCTCGCGGCGAAGGGACTCGGCGAAAAGCGCGTGACCTACCGGCTGCGCGATTGGGGCATCTCGCGCCAGCGTTACTGGGGCACGCCGATCCCGATCATTCATTGCCCGAGCTGCGGCGAAGTGCCGGTGCCCGAGCAGGACCTGCCGGTGATCCTTCCCGAGGATTGCATTCCGGACGGCAGCGGCAACCCGCTCGCCAATCGCGCCGACTTCGTCGACTGCACCTGTCCAAAGTGCGGAGAGGCGGCAAAGCGCGAGACCGATACCATGGACGTTTTCGTCGATTCGTCGTGGTACTACATGCGCTACGCCTCGCCGAATGCGCCGACGATGGTCGATTCGCGCAACGATTACTGGATGCCGATGGACCAGTACATCGGCGGCATCGAGCACGCGATCCTGCATCTGCTCTACGCGCGCTTCTGGACCAAGGTGATGCGCGACATGGGGTTGGTGCATATCGACGAGCCGTTCACGCGGCTTTTCACCCAAGGCATGTTGCTCAACCACATCTATTTCCGGCGCGACGAAAAGGGCGGCATCGACTATGTTCCACCGGTCGAGGTCACGCCCGTGACCGACGAGCGGGGTCACATTGTCGGTGGACGCCTTGCCGACGGGACGAGCGTCGAGTACGGCGGCATCGGCAAGATGGGCAAATCCGAGCGCAACGGCGTCGAGCCGCACGATCTGGTCGACCGCTTCGGCGCCGACACCGCGCGCCTCTACGTTATGTTCGCCGGCAAGCCCGAGGACGCCGCGCTGTGGTCGGATACCGGCGTCGAGGGAGCGAACCGTTTCCTCAAGCGCTTGTGGACTTACGCCCAGGGCCGCGCCGATGCGCTC
>DATNNK010000154.1:0-3757 GCA_035601875.1 Casimicrobiaceae bacterium
CGACGCGGCAGAACTGATGCACCCCGACGAACCCGCCGAGCACCGCATAGTCCTCGATGTTCACGTGACCGGCGAGTTGCGCGTTATTCGAAAAGGTCGTCCCGTTGCCAACCATGCAGTCGTGCGCAATATGCGAGTACGCCAGCAGCCAGTTACCGTTGCCAATGGTAGTGACGCCACGATCCTGGGCCGTACCCGCGTTGATGGAGACGAACTCGCGGATGACGTTCTCATCGCCGATGACCGTGCGCGTCACGGCGCCATCGTATTTTTTGTCCTGAGGAATATCGCCGATCGACGAGAATGGAAACAAGCGGTTGTTGCGGCCGATCGTGGTCTGCCCGGCGATAAGAACGTGCGACCCGATCGTCGTGCCTTCCCCCACGCTCACGCCCGCGCCGACCACGCAATAGGGGCCGATCTCGACGCCGGCGCCAAAGCTCGCGCCGGCGGCGACAATGGCCGTGGGATGAATGCCGGGCATCAAGTCAGAAGTCGCGCAGCGCGGCAAGCAGCTCCGCCTCGGCAACCAGCTCGTCACCGACGCTCGCCCGCACCGCGAACTTGCCGACGCCGCGGACCAGCCGAAGCTCGGTCGCCTCGAGCACGAGCTGATCGCCGGGAAATACCTGACGCTTGAACCGCGCGTGATCGATACCTGCGAAAAAGATGAGCGACTTGTCGTCCGGTCTGCGCCCCAGCGTCTGATAGACCAGAATCACCGATACCTGCGCCAGCGCCTCGATGATAAGCACCCCCGGCATCACCGGGTAGCCTGGAAAATGTCCCGGAAAAAACGGTTCGCTGATGGTGACGTTCTTGATCGCTTTGATGTGCTTGCCGGGAGTGCACTCGATAACCCTGTCGACGAACAGAAACGGCGGCCGATGCGCCAGGTAAGCCATGATCTCCTTGATATCCATCGCCGCCATGGTCACTCCCCCTTTTTGCCCGCCTTATTTTCCAGCAACCGTTCCAGCGTCCGGACCCGAGTGGCGAAGCTGCGCAGCCTGCGCAGCACCGATGCGACATATTGCCATTCGCGATGCGGGAGCGCAGGAAACGCCGAAGTATAGACACCCGGTGTGCGGATCGACTCGAACACCCCAGTCGATGCCGAAATCGTGGTGCCATCGGCAATGTCCAGGTGGCCGATGATCATTGCCGCGCCCCCGATCTTGCAGTTGCGGCCTATGGTGGTGCTGCCGGCAATCCCGGTGCATCCGGCAATTGCGGTGTGGGCGCCGATGCGGCAGTTATGGCCGATCTGGATCTGATTGTCGAGCTTGACATCGTCTTCCACCACCGTGTCGCCCAACGCGCCGCGGTCGATGGTCGTATTGGCGCCGACCTCGACGTCCGCGCCGATTACTACCCTGCCGACCTGAGGCACTTTCAGCCAGCGTCCGTCCTGCTCGGCCATTCCGAAGCCGTCGGCGCCGATTACTGCGCCGCTGTGGACGATAGTGCGCGGGCCCAGCACCGAGTTTGCATAGAGGACCACGCGCGGATATAGCGTCACATCGTCTGCGATCGAGCAGCCATCGCCCACCGCGCAACCGGCATGAATCTGGGCGCGCTCGCCGATGGAAGCTCGATGACCGATGACGACGTTAGGACCGACCATCGCGCTCGCCGCGACCTTGGCCGTTGCGGCAATGATCGCCGTGGGATGAACGCCCGGCACCGCCGCGGCCGGCGGATGAAAAATCGTTGCGATGCGTGCGTAAACCGCATACGGGTTGCTCGTCACCAGCTTCGGCAGCGGCGTTGCGTCGGCATCGCGCTGAGCAACAATGACCGCGCCGGCACGCGTCGACGCGAGCTGGGCGCGGTAGCGGGTGTTGGAGAGAAAGGAAATCGACTTTGCGTCGGCGTCTTCGAGCGTCGCCACCCGATAGATCATCAGCTCGCCGTTGCCGGCCAGCTCCGCGCCGCACCGTTCGGCCAGTTCGCGCAGCGCTATGCCGGTGGCGTGTCGACTATGATCAGGTTCCATGCGCTCACGCCGCGGCGCAGTCTGCGCCCGCTTTACTTGTCGGCGAGCGCCTTGACCACCCGGTCGGTGATATCGATGCGCGGACTGGCATAAATGACCGGCTCCTGGATGATCAAGTCAAATTTCTCGTCGATCGCGATTTGCTGAATGACTTTGTTCGCACGCTCCTGCACCGCGGTCAACTCTTCGTTCTTGCGCAAATTGAGGTCTTCGCGAAACTCCCTTTGCATTCGTTGCAGATCGCGGCTCATGTTGGCGAGATCGCGCTCCTTGGAGCGACGCTCGGGCTCTGCCATGGTGACGCCATCTTTTTCCAGCAGCGCCTGCAGGTCGCGCACCTGCTTGGAGAGCTTCTGAATCTCCGCGTCGCGGGCAGCGAATTCCTTTTCGATTTTCTGCTGAGCCCGCTTTGCCGGAGCGGCCTCGCGAAACAGGCGCTCACCATTGACAAACCCGATCCTGTAGTCGGCGCCTTGTGCAAATCCGGGGGCCGCGAGCGACGCGATGAACAGCGCCGCCCCGACCCGAACAAAAAACTCATGTCTGAGGGGTTTCACTTTTTCTCCTGCCACGAGGCCGCGATAAACGAAAGGCTGCCGCAGGCGCCGTCGAAGCATATCGCGCCGCCTGGCCAATGCGCCTTCGAATCGTCTCCTACGCGAGTGTCTGGGATAGTCGAAGCCCGACGGCGACTCTAGAATCCGGTACCCACCTGAAACTGGAAATGCTGCACCTTGTCACCGACCTTCTTGTTGATCGGCACACCATAACTGAACTTCAACGGGCCGACGGGCGAATTCCAGGCCAGCCCGATGCCCGTGGAAAACCGGAACGATTCAAGCGTTGGCTGAAATCCGGCATCGTGGATCTGACCTGCGTCCGCAAAAACCGACAGCCGCACCGATTGATCGCCTGGCTTTGTGCCCGGCAGCGGAAAAAACACCTCGGCGTTGGCAACGACTTTGCGCCGGCCGCCAAAGGTGTTCCCCTGCGCGTCCTGCGGACCGAGCGAAGCAGTTTCGAAGCCTCGCACCGACCCAACGCCGCCTCCATAATACGCCTTGAAGAAGGGAAGCGTTCTGTTGCCCAAGCCGCCGCCATAGCCAACCTCGCTGCGCAACATCAGCACCGAGTTGAGCGGCAGCGGTGTAAACCACTGAATAAGATAGTTGGCCTTGTAATACTCCAGCTTGCCGATCGGCAGTCCCACTTCCCCGAACGCGCTTTGCAGCAGGCCCCTGGTCGGAAAGAGGACGCTGTCGCGGGTGTCGCGGGCCCACCCGGCGGTGAGAATATAAGTATTCGTCACGAACCCGAATTGACGGACAAAGTCAACATACAGCTGCGGGCTGTTGGAGAACAGACTCAAGGTCGTATGCTCAAAGCGGCCCCCGAAGTTGATGACATCGGTTTCGGTGACCGGCACACCGAAACCGATCGCGGTGCCGTAAGTCTGCGACGAGTATTGGGCGATCGGAAGCGACGACGGATCGACGTTCTTGTCGTAGACCTCGATTGCGCGTGAGATGCCATCCGCGGTCCAGTACGGCTCGACGTAAGTCACCGCGATGGTGCGATTGACTTTGCTGGTATTAACCGATGCCGAAAGGGAGTTGCCGGTGCCGAAGACGTTGTTCTGCGAGACCGATGCGGAAAGAACGACGCCGTCGGCGCTGGAGTAGCCGACACCCGCGAGCAGATTGCCGGTCGACTTCTCGGTCACTGTCACGTCGAGATCGACCTGGTCGGGGCTGCCTG
>DATNNK010000155.1:0-5426 GCA_035601875.1 Casimicrobiaceae bacterium
GCTCCCCTGATCCATTTCATGGACGAAAGACAAATTGCGTAACGCGTTCATGTAAGCCACGGCTGCGGGATCGCGTTCAACCCGCAGCGCCGACGACGTGAGTTCTGCGATCGTGGCGGGATTGACGGCCGGTAACAACCGCTCGACGGGATACGACGATCCGCTGGCCCAGTAACGGTCGAATTCCTTTGACACCTCAGTTACAACCGGGCCCACGGCCATTACGTCGAGATCTACAAACACTACACTCTCAGTAGCGCCAAAGTACTCATCACCGACATTGCGGCCTCCGATGATCGTCGCTTGATTGTCCGCGGTGAATGATTTGTTGTGCATGCGTCTGTTCAGCCGGGAAAAGTCAGTGACATAACCGATCCAGCGCGGCTCGCGAATCACAAACGGGTTGAATAGCCGAACTTCGATATTTGAGTGAGAAGCAAGCGAAGCGAGCAACGTGTCGAGCCCGGATGTGTCGTTGTCGTCCAGCAACAGCCGCACGCGGACGCCGCGATCCGCTGCGGAGCGTAAGGCCTCGAACAGCAAGGTACCCGACATGTCGTTGCGCCAGATGTAATACTGAACATCAAGCGTACGCTCGGCGCCCTGCGCCAGCAGCGCCCGCGCAGCAAACGCATCGCGCGCATCTGGCAGCGGGTAGATACCAGAGACTCCTGGATGCGCGTCGACCATCGGAGAAATGGCCCTCCCAAGTCTGGTATCACCGGTGTCGAAGAGGGCTGTCGAAGTGCGCCGGTTTTCAAGGGATGGCAAAGTGCTGCATCCCCCAATCAGGCCCGCGCCCAGGCAAAGAGCCAAAATGTATGGTGCGACGACTGTGGGCATGTTCATTGCGCCACGCATGAGAGTTTCGACTTCCTTTCAGTTACCCGCTATTTCCCGCTTCAGCGCTTCGCGATCGATGACCTCGACGCCGCCGTAGCCAATGCGGATCCAGCCCGCCTTTTGCCAGCGGCGCAGCTCCTGGTTCACGCTCTGGCGGGTTGCGCCGACCAGCAGCGCGTACTCTTCCTGCGAGATGCGGCCGCGGCGCACGACGCTCCCCATCGCCTGCGAATCGGCCATGGCAAGCACGCGCTTTGCGAGCCTCGCGGCCATCGGCAGCGTGGTGAAATCCTCGACGATGTCCACGAGCAGGCGGACGCGCTGCGCGAGGAGCGTCACGAAGCGGCCGTGGAGCTCCGGCTGCCGGGCGAGCAGTTGGCGAAAACCGCTGGTCGGAATGAAGGCGACCTCGCAATTCCCGCGGGCGATCGCGTCGTGGCTGTTGGCAGCGCCCGCCAGAATCGCTACCTCGCCGAACCAATCGCCCGCATCGAGGATGGTGAGCACGATCTCGATGCCCGACGCCGACGACGTCACGACGGCGACCTCACCCTCGAGCACCCCGAACCAGCCGGACGGCTGGCCACCCTTGCTGAAGATATGCGCGCCGGCCCGGACGCTGCGCCGGACGAGAAGCTGGCGGATCTCGGCCATGACGCTGTCGGGCAGGTCGCGCAGCAACGGATGGGCGAGGATCCGTTCGAGTTTGTCGTCCATGAGCCGACATTATGAGCAAATGTCGGGAACCTGACAGCGTCGAGGAGCAGCGGCGGTTAGTCTGGCATCAGTGGCTGAACGAAAGGAGGAAACGATGTCCGCTCGACCCCAGCTCGCCGCCTACGGCGGGCACATTCCCGACCAGATCGATCCGGATGCCTACGGCTCCGTGGTAGAGATGCTCGAAGAGGCCATGCAGCGATTTGCCGGCAAGCCCGCATTCCGCTGCTTCGGCCAGACGCTCACCTACGCGGACACCGATCGCCTCTCGCGCGACTTCGCCGCCTACCTGCAGCACAGGCTCGAGCTGAGCAAAGGGGAACGCGTCGCGGTCATGTTGCCGAACATTCCGGCCTTCCCGATCGCGATGATCGGTATCCTGCGCGCTGGCGCCGCGCAGGTGAACGTGAATCCGCTCTATACCGCACGCGAGCTCGAGCTTCAGTTGAACGACGCCGGGGTCGAGACGATCGTCATCTTCGCAGGATCGACGCCGACGCTTGCCGAAATCGTCGCCAGAACCGCCGTCAAGACGGTGATCACCGTGGCGCCCGGCGACGCCACCTCGACGACGCTTCCGTGCGCATCCGTGGATGCGCGACTCGCGCGTGCGATCGCCTTCTCTGATGCGCTCGCCGATGGTGCGAACCTCGAATTCACGCCCGTGCCGCTCGAGGGCAATGATTTGCTCTTTCTCCAGTACACGGGGGGAACCACGGGGCTTTCGAAAGGTGCCGCGCTGAGCCACCGCAACCTCGTCGCCAACACCGAACAATTCAAGGCGTTCCTGTATGACGCCCTGCCGCTGGGAGAGGCCGTGGTCGTCACGGCACTGCCGCTCTACCACATCTTCGCGCTGATGGTGAACTTCGTCTGCAGCTTCTCGCGCGGCGCCGAGAACTGGCTCGTCACCAATCCGCGCGACATGGACGGATTCGTGGAGATCCTCAAGCGGGCGCGCTGCACGTTCTTCACCGGCGTGAACTCCCTTTACGGCGGCTTGCTCGCGCACCCGCGCATCAAGGAAGTGGATTTTTCTCGGCTACGCTACGCGATCGGCGGCGGCGCCTCCGTGATGCCAGTCACCTCCGCGCGGTGGAAGGCGCTGACCGGCCGCGACATCATCGAGGGGTACGGCCTTTCCGAGACCTCGCCGGTGCTTACGCTCAATCCCTCCGACCGAAGCGGTTTCTCGGCGACCGTGGGCTTGCCGCTCCCGTCGACCGATATCAAACTCCTCGACGACGACGGCGGCGAAGTGGCCATCGGTGAGGCCGGCGAAGTCTGCGCAAGAGGCCCGCAGGTGATGCGCGGTTACTGGGAAAGGGCCGAAGCAAATGCCACGGCATTCACCCCCGACGGGTACTTCCGCACTGGCGATATCGGCGTCTTCGACGCTGCGGGCTACCTCAAGATCGTGGACCGCAAGAAGGACATGGTCCTGGTATCGGGCTTCAACGTCTATCCCAACGAAGTCGAAGCGGTGGCGGCTACCTGCCCGGGCGTGGCCGAATGCGCCTGCGTCGGCGTGCCCGACGAGAAGACCGGCGAAGCGGTGAGGCTCTTCGTGGTGAAGGCCGCGGACGCGAGTCTGACCCACGAGCAGATCGTCGCGCACTGCAAGCTCGATCTCGCGAGCTACAAGGTCCCGAAGCAGGTGCGCTTCCTCGACACGCTGCCCAAATCCACGGTCGGCAAGATCCTGCGCAAGGATCTGCGCGCCATCGCTTAGGGAGTCGCTTTCTGCTCCGCAATTAAATCAAATTCAAGCGCCGCAACCCTAGTACTGGCGCGGTAGCCATGAAGCGTGCTCGACTTGCGCCGCGTTTCTATCGTCGTCATTTGTAGTAGAAGGCGCAATAGCGGCATAACCAGATGGATACGTAACGTCATCATCACGTGGAGAAAGCTAACCCAACGCCAGTCCCGTTCAGCGAAATGCGTCGCTTCTCGCGGGGGGGAAATTCTACGGTGATCTGCCGATACGGCAGCGCGTAGCGCCCACTCACGCGCGCTGCGAGTACGATTTCCGCGGCGGTCGTCTGCAAGTCGAACACGATTTCGGCGTAATCGCCGTCGCGGTAGCGCAAGCTTATCCCGTCGTCTTCGTAAAGCGCAAAGGTGGCACGGGCTGTGTCGTGAGGTGGAAACACGCGCAGGTGCCGCGATGGCTCGTCGTGTACCCTGGAGAAATCGTCGCGACCCGTCAGGGGAACGATCGCCCCGGCGCGCGCGAACATGGGGATGCGGTTGAGCGGTGCGGCGACGGTAACCTCGCTTCCCGCCTGATGATAGGCGCCGGTGTGAAAGTCGTACCAACCCTCGGGCCCGCGCGGGAGGTATACGGATCGCTCGCGCACCCCCGGCTCGACGACGTTGGCCACGAGAAGCTCGGGACCGCACATGAATTCGTCGCAGTCCGCGAATGCGCGCGGATCGTTCTCGAATTCGTAAAACAGCGGCCGGAGCAGCGGCTCACCCAAGACTGCAGCCCGCCGGAACAGCGTGTACAGGTACGGCATCAGCCGGTAGCGAAAACGAATCGCCGCCCGGATCGGTTCCAGCGCTTCCGGATGCAACCAGGGGGTGTTCACTTCGCCGCCGGGTTTCCACGAATTCATGATGAAGCGTGGGCTGAATACGCCATTTTGTACCCAGCGCACAAGGAGCTCGGGATCGGGCACGGGACCGCTGAACCCGCCGACGTCGTGACCGGTGTTGAACATACCGGACAGGCTCATGGTCAATCCCATACGCAGGTTCCAGCGCAGCGTATGCCAGCTCGTCGTGTTATCGCCCGACCAGGTCTGGGCATAACGCTGGATGCCGGGCGGTCCAGCGCGCGTCACGGTATAGACCCGCTCCCCGGGGCGGTGCGCCGCCTGTGCTTCCGCCGTCGCACGCGTCATCAGCAGGGCGTGCAGCGGACGCGAGCGCTGGATCGGGATTGGCTGTCCGAAGCCATGCGAGCTGCCATAGTCGTCCCAGATTTCGTACTCGTTATTGTCGTTCCAGCCGGCGTCGATACCGTAGTCCAGCACGTGCTCGCGCAGGCTCTCCTGCCACCAACGGATACCCTCGGGGTGGGTGAAGTCAAGATGCGCGCCCTCGCCGTCCCAGAACTGGCCTATGCACGGCAGGTGGTCTTTCGCGTCGCTGACAAATGCGCCGCGCGCGGCGACCTCGGCATACGCCGGGTGATCGTCGAGCAGACAGGGCTTGAGGTTGACGACGACGCGCGCGTTCCGGTTCCGGAACTTCTCGATTGCGGCACGCGGCTCGGGGAACTTGTCGCGATTCCACGTGAACACATAGCGGCGCTTGCCGATACTCGTATACCCCGATCCGAAATGGAACGCCGACAGCGGGATGTCATGAGCGGCGACCTGGTCGACGAACTCCGCCAACCGCGCCTGAGCGTCGGACGCGTCGGTGAGGCTCATCGCCGTGTTCGCGTAACCCAGACTCCAGCGCGGCCCGAACGCCATGCGTCCGGTTAGCTCGGTGAATTTGCGGACGACATCTCGAATCCGCGGGCCGACGAACAGGTAGTAGTCGAGGTCGCCATCGTCGATCTCCGCATAGCGATAGAACCCATGATAGTTGTCGTATTCGCAGCCGAGATCGAAGACCATTGGGGCCATCGTGTCGTAGAACAAGCCGTAGGCAACGCCCGAGGCTTCGTCGCGGCCGATCATGAATGGCCAGTGCTTGTAGAGCGGATCCGAAGTTTCGGCGTCGTAGCCGAGCGCGTCGACCGCGAGCGTACGCAGCCTGCGGCCGTGCTTATCGAGTGGCCCCGTCTTGTCGCCGAGACCAAAATATCGGTCCGTCAACGCCCGCGCCATGTAGTGGCGGACGATGCC
>DATNNK010000156.1:0-4027 GCA_035601875.1 Casimicrobiaceae bacterium
TCCATTGCGCTCCCGTGCGCGCGCGGCCGATCACCGGCAGGCGCGTGAAGCCGCGGAAATGTTCATCGGTGATCGAAGCGAGAACCCGCTGATCGTCGTGAAAGAGCCGGATCGACAGCGGCTCGCCTCCGATTTCCAGCCGCGTGTTGCCGGCAGTGAACGTCCAGACGCCGGGTGAGGGCTGCGCCACGTCGCAGCGCTGGGCGCGGCCGAGGACCAGGCCGTAGTCAGGGCGGGTATTGGGGCCGACTCTGAGCCGGAAGATCCCGGGACCGAAACACGCGATTTCGAGGATGTCGCCGGTGTTGGTCGCAAAAGCGGCGCCGGACGCGTTCGCGCCGAGACTGTTGGGCGCGTCGAGCCGGATGAAGGCGGTGGTATCGAGCCGCATCGTGATCTCGCTATATCGTGGATCTGCTTGTTTCAGCCGGCGAACTTCGGCTCGGGCAAGCCCGCGACGTCGACCCTCATGGCAAAAATGCCGCCCGACTCGGGAAGCCTCGCGAGCTCATCGGCCTCGCGCATCTGACGCGCGGTCGTCACATAGAGCGTGCGCAGGTCATCGCCGCCAAACGCGCACATCGTCGGGCACATGGCGGGAACGGCATATTCGGTCAGCCGCAGTCCCTGCGGGGAGAGTCGAACCACCTTGGCGCCGCGATAAAAAGCGCACCAGTAGCAACCCTCGCTGTCGACCGCCGCGCCATCGGGCCGGTCGGTTTCGCCTTCGAAACGCGCAAACACGCGCCCGTTCGCCGGTGTGCCGCGCGCGCTGTCGAAGTCGTACGCGCGGACCGTGCGCGCCGGCGTGTCGGCGTGGTACATCGTGCGGCCATCGGGGCTCCAGGCGAGCCCGTTCGAGATCGTCATGTCGTCGAGCACCGGGACGAGATCGAGATCGGATGACAGACGATAAAGCCGCGCGCTGCTGGCATCCCGCTTTTCGTTCATGGTTCCCGCCCAGAAACGTCCTTGCGCATCGGCGCGGCCGTCATTGAAGCGGTGATGCTCAGGGTCGTATGGCGCCGCAGCGATCTTGCGCTCGAGCCGGCCTTGCCGATCGACGAACCAGATTCCGTCACGCAGCGCCGCGACGAATCCGCCGCCGACGCGCAAAGCGAAACATCCGATCGCCTGCGGCATCGGCCACGCGCTGTTGGTGCCGATCGCGGGATCGAAGCGATTGAGCGAAGGCGCGTTGATGTCGATCCAATACAGCGCCTGCTCGTCGACCGACCACACCGGACACTCGCCCAGGCTGGCCTTGACGTCGAGCGCGCATGCAAAAGACGATTCCATGGGCGGGATTCCATCAGCAGCGTCAGCCGTTCCGCGAGACCGAGATGCTCATCGTACAAGAAAAAGATGCGCCCGGTGCGAGCACGCGGGTGCCCGTATCGCGATCTTCGCTGGCGCGGTTGAATGCATCGGTCATGTGCGTCACGGGTTCAAGCGCGAAAAACGACCTTCCCTCGGACTTATCCGAGGGAACGAACACGACAAGGTAGTCGCAAGCTCGGTCGGCGGCAATTTTCGCGGTGAGCTTGCGTGCCGGCCAGCGAACGGTCGCTGGCGGCCGCCAGCCTGCAAAGCAGTTGTCGAGCGTGGTGGCGCCGATGGGACGCGGCGGGTCGAAATTCCACTGCGGCGGTACCGCACCTGGCCTCGTCGGCAGGCGCGAAGGATCGGTGTACCAGACGCTGCGCGCGGCGAAACCGAGCTCGGTCTCTCTATCGCGACCGAAATAGGGATGCCATCCCAGGCCGACGGGAAACGCGTCGCCGCCGGTATTTTCGATGTCGAGCCCGAGCTCCAGGGTGACGGCCAGCGCATCGGCAACGAGGGCGAACCGCTGTCGCGCGCGATACGGAAATGGCCATTCGCGTGCTCGTGCGCCGGACGCATCGTGCTCGAACTCGATTGCCAGACGCGAAGATTCGCGTCGTGTCACGCTCCACGCTCGCTGCCAGCCGTTGCCATGAAGCGCGTGCGGCTCGGCGTCGCGGTAACGCATCAAGCCGTATTCGCGGCCGGCCCAGTGCAGCGTCGCGTCGGCGATACGGTTGGAAAACGGAATCAGCGGAAAGCAGGCGAAGTCTCTCACCGCACCCTCGGCGACAGCCTTCTCAGGCGTTGGCCGCAGAATTGCCTCACCGTCGCATTGAAACGCCACGATCGAGCCGCCGATGGCCGGCGCGATGACGACCCGTGCCGAGCCGGCGGAGAGCTCGATGGTCTCGGTCACGCCGCCGCCCGAGTCTTAATGAGGAGTATCGAAAGAGGGGACAGCTGCCGCAAAACGCCCGTCATCCCCGCCCCCGATTCAAGCATTCGAGGGCAGGCTTCGGCGGGGATCCAAGTTTGGCTCGAGAACCAATGGATTCCCGCTTGCGCGGGACTGACGATATTGATGATTCGTAATAACTCGACCGTTTCAGCCCACTAATACGCGCTTTGCGATTTCGCGGGCGCGGCGGACGCGCTCCCACGCATCTTCGCCAGATATTCCTGCCCGCGGCTCACCACGTAACCCATGTCGGAGCCGACCGCGACCCAGGAGAAACCATACTCGATGAATTTGCCCGCCATGTCCGGGCTCATGCCGATAATGCCCGACGGTTTACCGAGCCGCTTGCATGCCTGCGCGCCGTCCTTGAGCTTATCCTGAACCGCGGCATGGCCGATGTCGCCAATAAAACCCATCGACGCCGACAGGTCTCCCGGGCCGATGAAAATCGAATCGACGCCGGGAACGGCCGCGATCGAGCGCAACTGATCGAACGCCGGCAAGGTTTCGATCTGCACGATGACGCAGGCCTCTTCGTTCGCGCGTTTGAGGTAGTTCGGTATCGTGCCGTAGCGGCTGCCACGATGCGTGCCGGCGACGCCGCGCACGCCGTCGGGAGGATAACGGGTCGATGCGACCGCGCGCTTCGCTTCGTCTGCGTTTTGCACGAAGGGAAAGAGTAGCGTCTGCGCGCCCGCGTCCATCGCCCGCTTGACCATCACCATGTCGTTCCAGGGTGGGCGCACGATCGCCTGCGCCGGCGTTCCGGCGATCGCCTGCAGGATGCCAATCATTTGCGGCGTGTCGATCGGCGTGTGTTCCATGTCGACGACCAGAAAGTCGAAGCCAACCGACCCCAGCGCTTCGGCGGTCGAAGGCGCACCACTCATCAGCCATGCGCCGATGAGCGTCTTGCCCGAGGCGATCGCGCGCTTGAACTGATTGACAGGCATTTCCATGAGGCGGTCTCCATAAAGAAATCTGGGACGGTTGGGAAGTGAGCGGAAAATGAGCGCGAGATAGCTAGAAAATCGGTGGCAGAATCAGGACGCGTCATTGTAGCGGGCGTTGACACTCGAGTCATGCCGGAGATGCCCATGGCTTCGAGAAGGCATCAAGGCCTGATCGCGGGTTTATAATCGTAGTATTCGGGGAGGTTCGGACCTCCCCGTTCTTTTGCCCGATCCCGATGCGCGCGCACTTTTCCCGCCCGGCGTTCTTCGAAGGCGTCCGCGACATGACGCCGGTGCTGATCGGCATTGTCCCATTCGGCATGGTCTGCGGGATCGCCGCGATCTCGGCCGGCGCTTCTCCGCTCGCGGCGCTGGCGATGTCGGCGATCATGTTCAGCGGCGCGGCGCAGATCGTCGCCTCGCAGCTGATAGCCGCCGGGGCTCCGCTGATGGTGATCATCCTGTCCTGCCTGGTGGTGGGCCTGCGTTTTCTGGTCTACAGCGCGGCGATGGCGCCGTATTTGCGGCCGCTCGATCACCGCTGGCGCAATGTTCTATCGTTCGTCCTTACCGATCAGGCGTTCGCGGGCACCATCCAGCGTTTTCGCGCTTCCGACGATTTGCGCGCCAACGCGTCCTACTTTCTCGGCGGGGGTGCGCTGCTTTGGGTCGTCTGGCAGGTGGCCACGCTCGCCGGCATCCTCGTCGGACAGGTGATTCCGGCGTCGTGGCAGCTCGAGTTTGTCGTGCCCCTGTCCTTCCTCGCGATACTGACGCCGCTGTTGCG
>DATNNK010000157.1:0-2658 GCA_035601875.1 Casimicrobiaceae bacterium
CGAAGTTCACCAACGCCATCGTGAAGGAAATGAAGAAGAGTGGCGTCGCCGGAATGAAGCTCGGCGTCGACTTCGTCGATATCAACATCATCCAAGTCTTCAAGGATGCCAAGATCGATTGGGTCGACGGCATGACGCCGATGATGGAGGCAAGAGCTGTCAAGAATGTCGATGAGCAAGAGTGCATGCGCATGGTCGGCGCGATCGGCGATGCCGCGCACTGGGAATGCATGAAATTCCTCAAGCCAGGGCTCACCGAAAACAAGGTGACGGCACATATCATGGAGTTTCTCTATTCGATCCCAGGCATGGAAGACGTCGAAGACGTCATAGTTTCCTCGGGTCTCAATACGTGGCCCAACTGGCGAAACTTCTCCGATCGGATCATCAAGCCCGGCGATATCGTGTTCATGGACCTGGCGGCGCTCACCTGGAACGGCTACAAATCCTGCTACTACCGCACCTATTGCGTCGGCAAGGAGCCCACACAGGAGCAGAAAGACTATTACGCCACCGCGCTCAAATGGCTCTACGATTCGATCAAGGCGGTGAAGGTCGGCACGACCACGCGGGAGATCGCGTTGAAATGGCCTTCGGCAAAGGAAGCGTGGGGCTATGAGGAAGAAGACCAGGCGGCGGCCAATTTGTGGGGCCACGGATTGGGCCTCGCACAGTACGACCCGCCGGTGATCTCGCGCATCTGGTCGCTCGATCATCCGGTCGAGATCAAGGAAGGGATGGTGTTTGCGCTCGAGACGCAGCACGGCAAAACGCATCAGTGGGGCGTGCGCATCGAGGAGATGCTGATCGTGCACAAGGATCGCATCGAGATCATCTCCAATTTTCCGGTCGAGCAGATCACCGTAGTCGACCCCATGGTGGGCTATTCAACGTATGGGAAGGCGTGAGCACGATGCGAAGGTAGCGGCCATGTATCACCAGCTCATTGTTCCGCTGTCGGCTTCCGAAGCCACCGACGCCGACCGATTCGGGCCCAAGGCAGCAAACCTTGCCCGCCTCGGGCGCGCGGGCTTGCCCATTCCCGACGGTTTTTGCGTCGATGCCGAGGCGTATCGCATTCAGATGGCGGCATTGCATCTTAGCGACTTCGCCCGCGGCGTGAGCTCCGCGGAACCCGCGACGGCGCGCCGCGCCGCGCTGGCGATGAAGCTCGGCCTCCTCGATCGACCGATCGTGCCGGAAGTGCTCGATCCGCTGCTCGATGCGTGGCGATCGCTCGTCAAGGGGACCGGCGCACTCACGGTAGTGCGTTCGTCCGCGCTGGTCGAGGACCGTTTCGGATCGAGCTTCGCGGGACAGTTCGAAAGCTACCTCGGCTTGGAGAACGAGACCGACTTTGTCACCGCCGTGAGCTCATGCTGGGCCGCGCTCTGGTCAACGCGCGTGTTGCGTTACATGGCAACGCATGACGCGAGCCCCGCGGACACCGCCATGGCGATCCTCGTTCAGCCGCTCGTGTCGGCACGCGTCTCCGGCGGTGGATTGAGCCGCACCGCGGAGTCCGACATGGTTCTGAACGCGACTTGGGGACTCGGCTCGGCGATCGCGCAGGGCGAAGTGGTGCCGGATCGCATCGTCCTGAGCCGGCACGAGCACGGTGAGTTGGCGTTCCGCGACACCATGCCCGGCCGCAAATTCCATCGTGTCGGCTGCGCGCACGGTACGCGCCCCGTGCCGCGCGCGCTTGCTTCCAGGCCGTGCCTGAATCGCGAGCAGGCGCTGGAACTGGGTCGGTTGCTACGGCGAGTCGAGGACATCCTTGGCATGCCGGTGGAAATCGAATGGGCGCTGGACGATGCGGGATTCAAGTTGCTCCAGGCACGACCGCTGCACCTGGAATCGGCGCCTGTCCCCGACGAAATCTGGCTGCGCCACCCGGGTCTCAACGGGCACCCCGCTGGCGTGGGCTGGGGCTCCGGACGCGCGTGCGTCGTGAACTGCGAATGCGAGCTCGCCCGCGTCGCGCCCGGCGATATCCTGGTGACGAGGGTCGCCGGCCCGGCATTGAGTCAAATACTGCCGCGGATCGCCGGCGTCGTGGCAGAGCTTGGCGGCAGCACGTCGCACCTCGCGTCGCTCGCGCGGGAGCGCGGTATTCCGATGGTCCTGGGTGTGCTCGATGCAACACAACGCATCCCGGACGGCATGCAAATCGCCGTCGACGGTGTCGCCGGAGTGGTGCGCTGGATGCGCTGATGCACGGCCGCGAATTCTCACGCGCTTATGCGTTTTCCTCCTGCGCTTACGCGTGTTCCCCATGCGCTTACGCGTCTTCATTACGCAGCCTATAGCACGCAGCGCGCTCGAGCGCCTGCGCAGCGTCGCCGAGGTGGATGGGAATCCGGATGCGGTCCACATCATGACCAAGGACGAGCTTCTCGCCGCAGTGCGCGAGCACGACATCCTGTTCTGCTTGCTGCAGGACCGCGTCGACGCCGACGTGATCTCCGCCAACCCGAAGCTGCGCGCGATAGCTTCGATGAAGATCACACCAGGCGATATCGACGTCGCGGCCGCGACTGCGCGGCGCATCCCGGTGACCGTCATACCCCCGATCGTGACCGAGGCGACCGCCGACCTGCATTTCGGCCTGCTGCTCGCCGTAGCGCGTCGCGTGGTCGAGGGCGACCGCTTGCT
>DATNNK010000158.1:0-3845 GCA_035601875.1 Casimicrobiaceae bacterium
ACTTGCTTCATGAAACCACAACGGACAGCATCGGTCGTCAATCGCTTTGCTCGTATACTGGCCAGTGGTCCTGGATTTTTCCGCCGCGCAAGGTGATCAAATCGGCGAATTGCGGCAACACGCCCTCGACGATGGCCGGCCGCAGGAAACCTGGCCGTCCGCCTTCAGCCCCACCGCAGGAGTATTCACAGGCCTCGCATCCGTCATCATGGCTTCCCCTTTAGTCCGAAGTTTTCATTTTCTGATCGCATAACCCATTGATCCGGATGCATTCTCCGGCCTGGTCGATTTCGATTACTGGACACGCGCGGGGTCGATCTCGAGCAGTTTGAAGGCGGTTTCCTGGATCGCGGTGGGTCTGGTGTGGAGGGTGAAGCTGTGGCCCTTCTGGAGGCTGGTCGTGACGGTGTTGCGGGCCAGCGTGCCGAGATGAGCCAGCAGGTCGGCGAAGTTCATGACCGGCTGGCCGGCGGGATTTCGCTTGGTCGCCTTCTTGGTCTTCGCCGTCGGCGAGGGCTCGGTCTTGGCGACCGGCGAGCAGCGCTCGGCGCGCGCCGCGGCGATGTCGGTGTCGTGGAACAGCAGCGGCGCCAGCGCTTGCCGCAAATGCCACTCGACATGATAGGCGAGCATGCACAGGAAGACGTGGGCGCGCACCCGCTCGGCGGTCCAGTGGCGGATCGGGCGGATCTCGAGATCGACCGTCTTCAGGCATCGGAAGGCGCGCTCCACCCGGGCCAGATCCTTGTAGGCCTGGACCGTCTCATCGGCGTCGAGCGCCGCGGCGGGAACACTGGTGCGCACGACATAGACGCCGTCGAGCCGGGCCTCGCGCGCGATGCCGTCGCTCTTGCGCCGATAAATCAACTGCGCCTCGCCGATCTCGATCTCGAAATGCTTGGCCACCTTGTGCTTGCCGACCACCGCGCCGACGGCCCGGCCGATCTCGGCGGCGCCGCGCAAGGGGTTGCGCTTGGCGCGCACACGCGCGGCGATGCGGGCGAGGTCGCGCTCGGTCGCCGTCAGCAGAGCCTCGCGCTTGCGCGCGCGCTCCTGCGCCAGCAACGGGTTGCGGCAGACGATCAGCCGTTCGCCGGGAAACTGTTCGGGCGCCGCGATCTCGGCCAGGTCACGCTCGTCGAACAACGACAGCTGCAGCGGGCCGTCATCGCTCGCCAGCTTCTGAATGGCGTCGCTGCGCAAGCACGAGATCCAATCAAGCCCGGCCGGCTCCACCTCTTCGCGGATACGGGCGCTGGTCAGCATCCCACGGTCGCCGACCAGCACCACCCGCTCGAGCGCGAAGCGCTGCCTCAGCTTCTTGATCTGGGCGGCGAGGGTCGTCGGGTCGGCCGTATCGCCGTCGAACACCTCCACGGCCATCGGCAAGCCCTCGCGCGTGCAGAGCAGGCCGTAGACGATCTGCAGCCGGTCCGGCCGATGGTCGCGGCTGTAGCCGTGCTGCGCCAGCGGGCATTTGCGGCCCTCCAGATAGGACGAGCTGACGTCGTAGAGCACCAGCGTGCCGTTCTTCAGATGCCGCCGCGCCAGCGCGCTCTCGACGCGCGGCTGCTGCTCGAGCAACCAGTCGAGCGCCGCGTAGACCTCGCGCTCCGCCACCGCGCCGAGCGACAGAACCTCGCCCAGGCTGCTGCTCGTCGTCTGACTGTTGACGGCGCGCACGAACCCCAGCTTCGAGCGCGACGCCAACAATCGGTCGACGATCAATCCGATCGCCAGATCGCAGCAGCGTCGCGAGTGCTCGTCCTTCGCCGTGCTCAGCAGCAGTCTGTCGAGTTTGATCTTGCGCAGCATGCCGAGCCCCGCCGCGACGTGGCCGTGCGGCAGCGAGCGTTCGATTCTGAGCCCCTCCTCGCTCGCCGCGCCCGGGGCGGTCGGGATCGCCACCCCGCCTTTCAGCAGCCCCTTCAACCCGGCGATCAGCGAGGCCGGCAGCTTGCTCAGATTGGCGAGCGTCCGCTTCTGCGCCTTTCCCGCTTCGTCACGATAGCTCTCGCGCAGCAGGATCGCAGGCGGCGACGTCCGATTCGGCACGGTCTCGATGAACATGGCCGAATCGAATCACAAGCCGAGTCGCGACGCAAGAGCTTTACATGGACACAGAACAAAAACTTTTCGCGTCGAAAGGCCAGGGAAATCCTGGGCTTCCAAGTCACGATAAATGAAAACTTCGGCTTAGAGCTGGCCTCGTAAAACTGGGCAGGGCGTTAAGTGGAGTTTCTGCCTGACAGCGGCATGATTTGCCGCATTTCAGGAGCGAAGATGACGAAGAGAGCCCGTCGGAACCACACATCGGCCTTCAAGGCGAAAGTGGCGTTGGCCGCGATCAAGGGGGAGAAGACGCTGGCCGAATTGGCGCAGCAATTCGATGTTCATCCGAACCAGATCACGCAATGGCGCAGTCAGCTGCTCGACGGGGCGGCCGGAGTCTTTGGGCGCGACAAGACAGAGGCGACCGCGCCGGCAGTCGATTTGAAGGCGCTGCACGCCAAGATCGGAGAGCTTGCGCTGGAGAACGATTTTTTGTCCGGAGCGCTCGGCAAGGCCGGCCTGTTGAGCGCAAAGCGATGATCGAGCCCGCCCACGATCTGCCGGTCGCGCGCCAGGCGAAGGTCTTAAATCTCAGCCGGAGTTCGGTTTATTACCGACCGCGCCCTGTGTCGCCCGAAGACTTGGCGTTGATGCGGCGCATCGACGAACTGCATCTGGAGCGCCCTTTCGCGGGCTCGCGCATGCTGCGCGATTTTCTCGAGCGCGAAGGCGTCGCCGTCGGCCGCCGACATGTGGCGACGCTGATGAGGCGCATGGGGATCGAGGCGATCTATCGGCGCCGCAACTCCTCGAAACCCGCGCCGGGCCACAAGATTTACCCGTATCTGCTGCGCGGCGTGAAGGTGGAGCGGCCCAATCAGGTCTGGGCGACGGATATCACCTATATCCCGATGGCGCGTGGCTTCGTCTATCTCGTCGCCGTCGTCGATTGGTTCACCCGGCGCGTGCTCTCCCACCGGGTGTCGATCACGATGGACGCCGCCTTTTGCGTCGAAGCCTTGGAAGAAGCCATCGGCAAATACAGCAAGCCGGAGATTTTCAACACCGACCAAGGCAGCCAATTCACCGGCGAGGCGTTCACCGGCGTCTTACTCGCGAACGGGATCGCCATCAGCATGGACGGCAAGGGCTCCTGGCGCGACAACGTTTTCGTCGAGCGGCTCTGGAAATCCGTGAAATACGAGGAGGTATATCTCAAAGCCTACGACACGGTCGCAGAGGCTCGCTCGTCGCTGGGCCGCTATCTCGACTTCTACAATCGACAGCGCCCGCATTCGAGCCTTGACCGACGCACCCCGGACGAGGCTTACTTCCAGCCGACGCCAATCGCGGCGGCGGCATGAAAGTTTCCGCGCCGCATAGGGGTTGGACCTCCGGTCGGGCTGCGCCCTCCCTTCGTCCCACCCCCTATGCGGCAGAGACAGCAAACCCGGCAGGACGCCACTTATCGTTCGCGGAAATCTGTCCAGACAACCGGAGCCGGCTCTATAATCCCGCTATATGAGTTTACAACCCCAATAATGCAGCAGCCAGCTTGAACTTTACTCAAGGGGAATTTCCATGAGTAGCCAAAAAACCCTGGGCCGAGGAATTACGGACTACGGTGACACTTTACTCAACCCCTTCAGGAGCGCATCCGCGACCGGCGCTCGTGCAGCCGCTGCGGGCCCCAGCGGCCCCATTGGATCCGCCGTCCCCTGCGGGATGACTCGCGCACCGAGCCCAGCCTCTGCAAAAGCTGACGCAATCCACGTCGGCGGACAGCGCCCCGC
>DATNNK010000159.1:0-3154 GCA_035601875.1 Casimicrobiaceae bacterium
ACTGCGGCGACAAAGCGCCGCAGCGTCTGGTTGTCGTTCGCGTCGCCTTTGGGAAACACCTCGATCCGTGCGCGGCCATCGGATGCGATCCAGTCACGCTTGATTTCGTCGGGCAAGGTCGCGAGCGTCACCGGGCTCGCCTGCATGGCGGAGCGGAGCTGGCCGAGCGTCGTCACCAGCCCGGGAATCAGCGCTGCCCGCGCGCGCGCGCGTTGTCGAGGCTCTCCTTCCGCGAGCGTCCTCAAGGCGCGACCAAGACGGGCCGCAGGGGCAGCGACGCCAAGCGCGGGGTGCGCGGTAGCGACCCTTTGGAGCAGCTCCGCCGTGTGCGCCATCGCGCGTATCGTTTCGACGTCGTTGGGCGGAGGCTTGGAGGCGGCGGGCTTCAGCACCGGATCGAGCAACAGCGCCGCGTCCTCGATCAGCGCCAGTTTCTCCTGCTGTTGCTCGGGCACGAAGCTCGCGAGCGTAATGGTGTGGTCGACCTCGGGCAATTGCTCCAGCCGGCGTGCCAGTGCCGCCGCATCGGCAAGCGAAGGCGTCAGCACGTCGATGGTGTTGGGGGCGGTATTGGGATCCTGCATCAGATCGAGCAGCGTCGCCACGGACTCGACCTTGACACTGCGCAGGTGCAGTGGATTGAAGTCGAACTGGAGGTTCGGCAGCAGCGCGATGCTGACCGCCGCGATGGCCCCTGAAAAAATGAGTATCCGGCGCCGATGCTGCACCAGAAACCGGTCGAGCGGGGCGAGTGCGGCATAACCCACGGCGGCGCGCTCACCGGGGGCACGCAACAGCGCGATGAGCGCCGGCAGCAAGGTGATGCTGGCCACGAACGCGACGATCATGCCGGTGCCGGCGATCGCCCCCAGCTCGGACACGCCACGGTACTCGGTCGGGAGAAAGGCGTAAAACCCGGCCGCGGTCGAAGCAGCGGCAAGTGCCAATGCGCCGCCGACTTCACCGCCGGCGTCGCGCAGCGCGAGATAAAGATCGCCCGTTGCGTAGCGTTTGGCGCGATAACAAACGCAGAATTGGATGCAGAAGTCGACGCCAAGTCCGACAAAGAGCACGGCAAAAGCGACCGAGATCAGGTTGAACGCGCCGAAGGCGAGGAGCCCGATCGCGGCGGTGACCATCAGGCCGACCGCGAGACTCAACAGGATCGCCACGACCAGGCGCAATGAGCGGAGCGCAATCCACAACAGCACGACGATGGCGAACATCATCGCCGAGGCATTGAGCGCGGCGCCTTCAGCCAGCGTCCCGAACTCTTCGTCGGCGAGCGGCACCGGGCCGGTCAGCCGTATCCGGATCCGCGGGTCGACGTCCTGTCCCAGCTCGTGCGCGGCTTGACGAATCGCGCTGCTGGCGCGCTCACCGGGACGCAGCGCGCTGTAGTCGAGTACCGGCTGGACGAGAATGAAGCGGCGCAGCTCGCGCGGAGCGGGGACGCTACCGGTGAACAAGGTATGCCACGAAAAAGCCGGGATTTGCCCGGCAACGACGGCTTCCATGGCATCAGCGAGGCTCGCCAGCGGTTGCGCGAGCCCGTCGACTCTCGCTGGGTCATGTTCCACGCCCTCGAGCATCAGCGATAGCGCGTCCATCAGCCCGCGCAACGTCGGGTCGGCGGCCAAGGTGCCGAGCAGAGGTTGCGCCGCGATCAATTGCTGGGTTGTGCGGGATACTTCGGCAGTCGATTCGAACAGGAGGCCCGCGCGCTCGAAGAACGGCCCCCCGTCCGGCCGCCATACGGCACGATACATATCGGGCTGGCTCGACAACCGCCGAGCCAGAGTCGTCGTTGCCTCTTCTGCGAGCTCGGGCGTGGCGCCGTCGACGACGACGGCGATCAGGTCCGCACGCTGCGGAAAGGCCGCATCGAAGACCCGCTCGCGCTTGCGCCAGGCCAGATCTTCGCCGATCAGCTTGGCGCTGTCGGTGTCGATCGCGATGTGCCCAAGGTTATACGTGAACGCGCTTGCGGCGAGCGCGCCCGCGACCAGGATCACGAGCCAGGGACGGCGCGCGCAAGCCGCCACGGTGTGCGTAGCCATCTTGGTGATGCTCATGAGCTCGCCGGAAGCTTCCTCAAGACTCACAGTTCCCGGTACGAGAGCAGCAGAAGCCCGATCAGCACAAAGCACGACGGCCAAACCCATCCCGCCCAGCGCAACGCTTTCTTTGGCGCCCCGACCTCGAGCCAGCGCGCCCACCCGGCGGTGATGCCCAGCACGGCGATCGGCAGGTGCGTCATCTCGACCAGCAGTTCTTCCTTGACGTTCCCGAGGGCGTGCGAATGCGTCAGCAAGAGCGTGCCGCCCAAGGCCGTCAACAAGGGAAAGACACGCATCGATCTGTGCGACGCGACGCGTCCGGTGCGAACGCGCCACTCGAAAAGCGCGAAGGCGACGATGAGCACCACGAACAGCCGATGCTGTGCGACTTCGGGATCTTTCAAGCTCTCAATAAGGCCGCTCTCACCCATCGGCCAGACCTCTGGATCCACGCGAAAGAACAGGAACGCGGCAAGCAACAAAAAGAGCAGAGGCCAATGCTTCGCCCAAGGCGCATGCCCGCTGCGTTGCGCGAGGGCGGCGAGTCCCATCAGCACCACCAGCAGTCCGGCCCAGTGATGGTTGTACTCGGACCACGCAAGATCGTAGGCATTTCGCGGCGGCGGTGCGCCGCTGCCTGGCACAAACGCCAGCGTCCGTGTCGATGCCTGCCTCGCCTGCTGGTCATCGAGGCGCGCCTGCCGCGCGGGAATCGCAAGCAGCGCATGGTCCGGACTCTGGAGCCGTGGCGGCGTTGGCGCCATGCGCTCGACGAGCTCAGCGAAGCTGACGCGATCGTCCACGAGGTCGACTGCCGGAGGCATCGATGTGATGGATGCCGCTGCCATGAGCAATGCAAACCCGACGCCCATTTCGACTTCGACGAAGCGCATGACCCGCTCGGCCGCAGTACCATCAGCGGTGAACCGGCGCACGGCACGGAAGTTGGCGAAGCCGAGCAGCAGGAGCATTCCGAACATGACGCTCTTGGTCACCACCATCGCGCCATAGGCGGTGCCATACACGGCATCGAGCGAGCCAATGTACATAGGCACAAACACGAGGGCACCGACAACGATCATCGCGACACCGAT
>DATNNK010000160.1:0-2617 GCA_035601875.1 Casimicrobiaceae bacterium
GCAAGATCGGTCTCACGTCCGTATCGGTACAGAAGCAGCTCGGGGTCGATTCACCCGATTTCGGAATGCTCTTTGCCGACATGGCGCTCTACGACGGCGAGGAAGTGAAGCTGGGCAAGGTGTTGCAACCCAAGGTCGAAGCCGAAGTCGCCTTTGTGCTCGACCGCGATCTAACGGTAGCCGGGATCACGCTCGCAGACGTGATTTCCGCGGTGGCTTACGCGCTTCCCGCCGTCGAGATCGTCGGTAGCCGCATCGCGAACTGGAACATCAAGCTCCTCGACACCATCGCCGATAACGCGTCTTCCGGACTTTTCGTGCTGGGCACTCAGCCACGCAAGCTCGATGCACTGGATCTACGCCTGTGCGGCATGGCGATGGAGCGACGCGGCGAGCCGATGTCCTTCGGTGCGGGCGCCGCATGCTTGGGTAACCCGCTCAATGCGGCATTGTGGCTGGCGCGCACGATGGTCGAGGTCGGCAGTCCGCTCAAAGCGGGTGACATCATCATGAGTGGCGCGCTGGGACCGATGGTGGGCGTTGCGCCGGGCGATGTGTTCGAAACGCGCATCAACGGGTTGGGTACGGTGCGCGCAGCGTTTGCGGCTTAAGGACCAGCGGAGACTACGTCATGCCCGATATCAAGGCCCTTGCGCAGCGCGTCGACGACGCCGCGCATTTCGCAAAAGAAATTCCCCAGCTGAGTGAGCCGATCACGCTCGCCGATGCCTACGCCATCCAGAAGGAGAGCCTCGGGCGCCGATTCGCCAGGGGCGAGCGGCAGATCGGCATCAAGATGGGATTCACCAGCCGCGACAAAATGATTCAGATGGGCGTGCACGACATGATCTGGGGCCGGCTGACCGATCGCATGATCGTCGAGGACGGCGGTTCCACGTCGTTCAAGACCTACGTGCATCCGCGGATCGAGCCGGAGATCGCGTTCCTGCTCAAACGGGAACTGGTGGGGACCATTACGCCTCTGCAAGCGCTCTCGGCGGTCGAGGCGGTCGCACCTGCGGTCGAACTCATCGATTCGCGCTATCAGGCCTTCAAATTTTCGCTCACGGATGTGGTTGCGGACAATTCGTCGTCGTCCGGGTTCGTCGTCGGACCGTGGCACTCGCCCGAGGTCGACTTCTCGAATCTGGGCATCGTGGTGTCGTTCAACGGAACGCCGGTCCTCGTGGGATCGACCGCAGCCATTCTCGGGCACCCGCTGCGTTCGCTAGTCGCGGCCGCGCGTTTTGCCGCCGAGGCCGAGGAGCCGCTGCAGCCGGGTTGGATCGTGATGGCGGGAGGGGCCAGCCACGCCGAGGCGCTCAAGCCGGGGCTCTACGTTGAATGCGAAGTGCAGAATCTCGGCCGGTGTTCGTTCACCGTGACGGAGTAGCGATCATGCCGATTGCGATGATTCACATGATGGAGGGCCGCGATGACAAGAAAAAGGCTCGGGCGATCGAAGCGGTGACCAAGGCGCTGGTCGAATCGCTAGAAGTGAAGATCGAAACGGTGCGCGTGATTGTGCTCGAAGTGCCCAAGGCGCACTGGGGAATTGGCGGCAAGCCGGTAGGCCAGCCGCGCGAGTGAGCGACGCGCTGGCGTGGCTTCCGCTCGACCAGGTGCACACCGACGGGCGCCGCTCCTAACCTTACCGGAAATATCATGACGGCCACGCCAAAGGCAGATCTCGGATCCTCCTTCACACGCGAGGAAGGCGTCATCCACATGGGCGGCATCGATGCGTTGGTGCGCCTGACACTCGACCAGGTGCGCACCGACGCACGCCGCGGCCTCAAGACCGGCATGTTCGTCTCTGGCTACCGCGGCTCGCCGGTGGGCATGCTCGACGCGGCGCTGATCAAGCAGCAGAAGCTGCTGCTCGAACACAACATCAAGTTCGTCGACGGCATCAACGAAGACTTGGCCGCCACGGCGGTGTGGGGCACGCAGATGCTGCACGCCGTGGGCAACAAGAAATTCGACGGCGTCACCGGTATGTGGTACGGCAAGGCGCCGGGCGTGGATCGCAGCGGCGACGCGCTCAAGCACGCCAATTACACGGGCATCGACAAGAACGGCGGTGTCGTCGCAGTGGTCGGCGATGACCCGAGCTGCAAGTCCTCGTCGCTGTGCAGCCAGTCCGAGCCGATGCTGTTCCACGTCGGCATGCCCTCGCTGTACCCGGGCAATGTACAGGAGATTCTCGACTTGGGGCTCCACGGCTACCTGATGTCGCGCCTGTCGGGGCTGTGGGTCGGCCTGAAGATCGTCACCAACGTCGCCGACGGCACCGGTACCGCCGAGGTGTCTCCCGAGCGGCTCAAGTTCGTCACGCCCGACCTGATGTTCGACGGCAAGGCCTTTACGCCGGACATGAACCTGGGCATGAACGTGCGCGCACAGGCGCTGGAGATGGAGAAGTCGCTCTACACCCGCCGGCTCGAGGTGGCCAAGCGCTACGCGCGCGAGAACAAACTCAACAAGGTCGTGTTCCAGAACCCCGACGCGTGGCTGGGCATCATCACCGCGGGCAAGACCTACAACGACCTGCGCCAGTCCTTCCTCGAGCTGGGCCTCGACGATGCGGCGCTGCGCCGTTACGGCGTGCGCATCC